>NZ_JAPYVU010000014.1 GCF_028276765.1 Sulfurihydrogenibium sp. | reverse complement strand
ATCACAAGCCTACTGCTGAAGACCCAAAACTCAGAAGCCCGCTGCAAATAATACTTCTCAACTTCCCGATCTCAAAAAATTTTAAAATAAAAAATTACAAATTTTCAAAAAATTAAGCATTAAAGAATTCAAAATTAAAAAGTTTATTTCAACAAACACTTACAACTACTCTTCAAAAAATCCCTTTCAAACCATTATTACACATGCCTGAATCAAACATAAAAAAATAAAATCACATTACCAATATCTTAGTTTCACTGACTTATAAACCACCTTACCAAGTCATCAATCAATCAGATAAAAATCACTAAATTATTGATAAACCAATCTCCAACGTCTCACATCTTACGTCTCACGTTTCACGTAAAACAAGCTTGTGTGGGCTAACCTATTCAGTTGCCAAGGTTCAGTTAAAAAATTAAAAATTAAAAAGCTATTATAAATATACAAAAAAATTTTTAACCTGTCAAGCAGAAATTGGAGACTGTTCCAAAAACTCAAATTGTCATTCTGCAGCCGGCGAAGAATCTCATAATTTTTTTCAAACCAAAAAATCAAAAACGATATCCTTCGACCTTACGGCCTCGGGATGTTCTATGATTTTCTATTAATACAAAGTACCAATATATCTATCTCTATGTTAGAATAGATTAAAAAAATTGGAGGGATGCGCTATGAACATCTATTTTTTTGAGACGGAAGATTGGGAAAGATTGTACTTAGAGAAAAAAATACAAGACTTAGGAATTCAAGGAAGCGTTAAATTTACAAAAGAGCCACTTGATGATACAAATGTAGACCTTTACAAAGATACAGAAGTAGCTATTGTATTTATATATTCTAAGCTAACAAAAGAAGTAATTGATAAGATGGAAAATTTAAAATTAATCATTACAAGGTCAACAGGATATGATCATATAGATGTTGATTATGCTAATAAAAAGGGTATAACTGTTTGTAATGTTCCCGGATATGGTAATAATACAGTTGCCGAGTATACATTTGCATTAATACTTGCGTTGGCAAGAAAATTTAAACCTATGATAGAAAGAACGTCAAAAGGCATATTTTCAAGAGATGGGTTAACAGGAATAGACTTAATGGGTAAAACTATCGGTATAATTGGTGCCGGAAGGATTGGAAAGCATGTAATAAGAATAGCCCATGGCTTTGGAATGAAAATACTTGTATATGATAGAGCTAAAGATAATGAATTGATTGAAAAATACGGCGTTGAGTATGTAGGACTTGAAGATTTGCTTAGAAGTTCTGATATCGTTACTCTGCATGTACCATACACACCGGCAACACATCATTTGATAAACAGATTTAATATCAAACTTATGAAATTAGATGCTATGCTTATTAATACTTCAAGGGGTCCTGTAGTTGAGATAGAAGCTATAGTTCAAGCACTTAAAGAAGGTAGGCTTGCAGGTGGTGTAGGACTTGATACATTTGAAGCAGAAGATGTTTGGATCGAAGAAGAATATCTAAAGAGAGATGATATTCCTGCAATAAAGTTAAAAAAAGCATTGGAGACATTTTATATTTTACATTCTGAAAATGTTATCGTATCTCCACATAACGCTTATAACACAAAAGATGCACTTTATAGAATATTAGATATTACACTTGATAACTTAAAATCATTCATAGAAGGAAATCCAAAAAATATCGTAGGAGTGTCAAGTTGATAAAAGAACAATCTTATTTAACAGAAAAGGTTTTGAATGGTGAAAGATTAGAGCCGGAAGAAGCATTATATATGCTTGAGAATTTTGATTTATTATCTCTTGGCAGGCTTGCTGATTATATTAGAGCAAAAAAACATCCGGATAATATAGCTACGTTTGTTATAGATAGAAATATAAATTATACAAATGTATGCGTTGCAGGATGTAAATTTTGTGCTTTTCAAAGAAGAAAATCAGATAGTGATGCTTATGTACTTGAACTTGATGAGATATTTACTAAAATTCAGGAGCTTATAGATTGGGGTGGAACTACCTTGCTAATGCAAGGTGGCTTAAATCCAGATTTAAGACTTGATTTTTATATAGAGTTATTTTCAAGAATAAAAGAAAGGTTTCCGCAAATACAAATTCATTCACTTTCAGCAACAGAGATAAATTATCTTGCTAAGGTTGAAAAAATGAGCATAAGGGATGTTTTAATAAAGTTAAAAGAAGCAGGATTAATGTCTCTTCCAGGTGGTGGTGCAGAGATTTTATCTGACGAAGTAAGAGTGTTAATATCTTCAAATAAAACTACAACAGCTCAATGGCTTGAAGTCCATAGAACAGCCCATGAGCTTGGAATGAGGTCAACGGCAACAATGATGTTTGGACATGTTGAAAAACCAAAGCATATTATCGAACATTTAAACCATATTAGACAACTTCAAGATGAAACAGGTGGATTTACTGCCTTTATACCATGGACTTTTCAAAAAGGCAATACACAACTTGACCATTTAGAGCCGGCTACTTCTGTGTGGTATTTAAAGGTTTTAGCATTGGCAAGAATTTATCTTGATAATTTTGATAATATTCAATCATCCCATGTCACTCAAACGATGAAAGTTGGTCAAATCGGCTTAAGGTTTGGTGCAAATGATTTAGGAAGCACTATGATTGAAGAGAATGTAGTAGCTTCTACAGGCTTTAAGGTTTCAAGTCCAAGACCGGAAAAAATGGCTAAACAAATTAAAGACGCCGGCTTTACTCCTGCACAGAGAGATACATATTATAATATTGTCAAGATTTTTGATTAGGTAATCGGAGTTTCTATAATGGCTTACGTTATAGATTATGAGTTATTAGAAAAGTTAGAAGAAAAAATAGGCAAAGAAGAGGCTAAAAAGATTGCACAAACTATTGAATTGATCTATAACGAATTAGACAAAAAATCAGAAAGCTTAGCACATCAAAAAAAGCTTGAGCTTAAAGATGAGCTTACAAAAGAATTAGCTACAAAGGCTGATTTAGCAATCATAGAAGCAAAGTTAGAAAAAATCGAAGCTAAATTAGAAAAGGAAATACTTAAACTTGACAAGAAATTTACAATCATGTTTTTGATTCTTGCCTTTTTGATAATTTTCATAAATAAAGATGCTGTTGAACTAATAATTAAACTTTTACCATTTGCAAAATAGGGAGTCAAAAATGGCTTACGTTATAGATTATGAGTTATTAGAAAAGTTAGAAGAAAAAATAGGCAAAGAAGAGGCTAAAAAGATTGCACAAACTATTGAATTGATCTATAACGAATTAGACAAAAAATCAGAAAGCTTAGCACATCAAAAAAAGCTTGAGCTTAAAGATGAGCTTACGAAAGAACTTGCTACGAAAGCTGATTTGATATTAGTTAAAACCGAGCTTGAAGCTAAAATTGAAAAAGAAGTGTTAAAACTTGACAAGAAATTTACAATCATGTTTTTGATTCTTGCCTTTTTGATAATTTTCATAAATAAAGATGCTGTTGAACTAATAATCAAACTATTACCATTTGCAAAATAGGAAGTCAAAAAATGGAATGTTTACATGAGAAAAACAGGAATATCTTTCAGGCAAATCTATAAGCTTACAAAAAGATTTTTTAATTTTTAAAAAGATTAAACATAAAGAAAAGAAATATGGTCAAAGAAGTAGACCAAGAAACTACAAAGATGAATTTATAATAGCTATATTTCTATACCTTGGGCAAGAAATTACTTCCATAATCTACTTTTTCTTAAAAAGCTATAACCAACAGCATATACATATAGATAAGCAACAAGAATCTAAACCATTTACTCATTTTGTGTCTCATTCTTAACAACCTTACTTCATGATAGCTTGCTGGATGAAACCATATATCATAAACCATACCGTCTTCATCACAAACCACCATAACTAAAAGTCCATAGAATAAATCGTGACTCTTCTTAGCCAATATTCTCTAAGGATTTTGTAAACTCTCTCTGATTTTGATTTTCTAAACAGATGCCAAGATTGAATAGAAGGACAAATTAGAAATCTGGAAAGTGTAAGAATAGGAGTGTTTGAAATGTAGGATGTGATATATAAAGCTGCAAGTTGTAAATCAGATACCTTAGATGGTCTACCTGCTTTCTTTTTTGGTTGGATGTTTAAAAGTATAGTTAGATGCGAGGCTGTTCCAAAAATCAAAATTGTCATTCTGAGCGAAGCGAAGAATCTCCTATTTTTCTTTTCAAGATCAAAAATCAAAAAAGAGATCCTTCGGACTTCGTCCTCAGGATGACACGGAAAGGTAGGTTTACAAGAATTTTGGAACACTCTTAGTTAAATGCTCATAGATTTTTTGAAATAGTGTAAAATAAAGATTAGAGTTTTGCATTTTTACTTCCTTGGTGGAATTTTTTGCTATTACAATTTTAACTACCGCCAAGGAGTTTTTTAGATGTAATTTCTCACCCTAAGCGTATATGATTAAAAATATTATAGCATCTTATAAGATATGATAAAATTTAGCCTATGAATATACTAAATCCGCAAGTAGAAGCTTACATAGAACAGTTAAACAGAATTGCCTTCATTGAAGATGAAGAAATCTTAAAAGAAATGGAAGACTATGCTCACAAAAATGACTTCCCTATTATTGATAGGACAGTTGGAAGGCTGATTTATCTAATTACAAAGTTAAAAAATCCAAAATTAGTTGTAGAGCTTGGTTCTGGTTATGGATATTCTGCTTATTATTTTGCAAAAGCTATGAATGGCGGGAAGGTTGTACTAACAGACTATCAAGAAAGAAACCTATCTATGGCAAAATCGTATTTTGAAAGATTTGGTTTGTTAGATAAAGCTGAGTTTAGAGTAGGAAATGCTATTGAAATAGCAAAAGAGTATAAAGATATTGATATTTTATTTCTGGATTTAGAAAAAACTAAATATCTTGAAGCTATTTTAACGTTAAAAGACAATCTTAAAGTTGGTAGTTTAGTTATCGCTGATAATACGCTATGGTATGGCAAAGTTGCACAAGATAATCCTGATGAAAAAACAGTAAAAATTAAAGAATTTAATGAGTATATGTTTAAAAATAAAGAGTTTTTTAGCGTATTAATTCCTTTAAGAGATGGTGTTCTAATTAGCAGTAAGATTGAGTAAAAATAGGTTTTTCAAATTATTATGTACTTGTGGAAAATTGAAACTGTTCTAAAAATCCACACGGTCATTCTGAGCGAAGCGAAGAATCTACTATTTTTCTTTTCGAGTCAAAAAATCAAAGAAGATCCTTCCGACTTGCGTCCTCAGGATGAAAAATAAAGTGGAAAAGTAGGGGCGATTCATGAATCACCCTTACGAAAGTAAAGTTGTCATTCTGAGCAAAGTAAAAAATCTCTTACTTTTACCTAATTCGTCACCCCAACATTTATTTGAAATATTTTTTAGATGGCATTTATAACTGGCTTTACTCATCTATTTTAAAAATTTTTTAGAAAAAGGCTCCAAAATCTCACCTCTTTTGTTCCAAATCGGACAGTTTTTGTTCTTTTTTGGACAGTAAAATATAAAAGCGTTTGTATTTACACAATAGAAAATTGGCATAAATTTTTAATATCACTTATAGCTCCTGCTGCGTTTTTTCTTCAAGAATAGCCTCCTGCAAGAATTTTGGAAGTTGGCCACCGGCTGACTTCCCTTTTTTATCAAAGAATTCAAAACTGAGAAATTTAAACAAATTGGCAAATGCTATGCAGTTCATGAACTTCCGTACAAAACAATTCATAAATTGTGGCTGTTTCAAAAATCCACACCGTAATTTCTGAGCGAAACGAAGAATTTCATACTTTTCTTTCAAGTCAAAAATCAAAAAATGAGATCCTTCGGCTTTACAGTCTCAGGATGACAAGGACTTCCGAATGGCGTCATTCTACGGCCGACAAAGAATCTCCTACTTTTATCTAATTCCTCACCTGAAATATAGGACAAAAACTATGTGATTATACCTTGAGATTAAATTTATAGAAAGGCAAGCTCTAAGGCTTGCCGTTGTATGAGGGTTATCCTTGGGTTTTTGATAAGAATTCTTTAATTTTTAACTCCATCATATCCTTTAAATAAAGCTTTCTTCTTTTTAATCTTTCTTCTTCGGCTTCAATTTCTGGGTCTGGTGGAAAATGTTTTTCAAGCTTTTGAACTTTCCATTCTAATTCTTGATGCTCTTCATACATGTGCTTAAATTCTTTATCTGTCTCTAATAATTTTTTGATTGCTTCTTCTCTTGTCATGTCTGCCTCCTTAAATAGTTTTTTATGTACCATGTTGCCAGCTTGATAAATACTCTCTTTGTTTTTCTGTAAGTGTATCTATTTTTATTCCCATTGCACTTAGTTTTAATCTTGCAACTTCAAAATCCAGCTCATCAGGAACTTTGTATACTGTTTTTTCAAGTTTATCTGCATTTTTATAGACATATTCAGCAGATAAAGCCTGGTTTGCAAAAGACATATCCATTACTTGTGCCGGGTGTCCTTCTGCTGCTGCAAGGTTTACAAGTCTTCCTTCAGCCAATACATATATGTTTCTTCCATCTTTTAGCGTATATTCTTTAACATTATCTCTTATTTCTCTTGTTGCAACTGCCATTTCTTCAAGAGCTTTTAAGTTTATTTCAACATCAAAGTGTCCAGAATTACTTACAATGGCTCCATCTTTCATAACTTCTAAATGATGCTTATCTATAACATTTATATTTCCTGTTACAGTTACAAAAAAGTCTCCAATTTTTGCTGCTTCTTCCATTGGCATAACTCTAAAGCCATCCATTACTGCTTCAAGAGCTTTTAATGGGTCAACTTCTGTTACGATAACATCTGCACCCATCCCTCTTGCTCTCATTGCAACGCCTTTACCACACCAGCCGTAACCAGCAACAACAAATTTTGACCCGGCTATAAGCCTGTTTGTTGCTCTTAAAATTCCATCTATCGTTGATTGTCCTGTTCCATATCTGTTATCAAAAAGATGTTTTGTGTATGCTTCGTTTACAGCAATAACTGGAAACCCTAACACTCCATCTTTTGCCATAGCTTTTAATCTGATCACTCCGGTTGTAGTTTCTTCTGTGCCGCCGTATACATTCTCAATTAAATCTTGCCTTTCTTTATGTAGCAGTGATATTAAATCAGCTCCATCGTCCATGATTATGTTTGGTTTTCTGTCAAGAACTGCGTTTAAATGGCTGTAATATGTGTCTCTATCTTCTCCATGTATTGCAAAAACTGGTATTTCAAAGTATTTTACAAGTGCTGCTGCTACGTCATCTTGTGTAGAAAGTGGGTTAGATGCTGTTAGATAAACATTTGCTCCACCTTCTTTTAATGTTATCATCAAGTTTGCTGTTTCTGTTGTAACGTGCAGACAAGCTCCTATCGTTAAACCTTTTAAAGGCTTTTCTTTTGAAAATCTTTCTCTGATCTGTCTTAAAACAGGCATATCTTTTTCAGCCCATTGTATTCTCAAAAGACCTTTATCTGCAAGATTAATATCCTTGATGTGATATTCCATTTAACCCTCCTTTTAAAAAAATGTAGGTTATATTTTAGCATAAGTTTAGAAATATAAAGGTTTTGCTGAAAAATAAAAAACAAATTTAAATTACCATTACAGAATTTGGAAATAAAATACAGTCATAAGAGCGTTCCAAAATTCTGTAAATTCACTTTTCCTTGCCATCCCAAGGCCGTTAGGCCGAAGGATCTCCTCTTCTGATTTTTTAATTTGAAAAGAAAAACAGGAAATTCTTCGCCGGTTGCAGAATGACAGTGTAGATTTTTGGAACAGTTTCAGTCCAGTCATACAGCAGAGTTTAGTCCGGAAAAGATCTTCTTTTTTAATTCATAGAAAGTAAATAAGTAGAGATGTTCATGAATTGCCATTAGTGAGCAAGTAATAGTTAAAAAGCAGAGATTTTTCACTAGCTGTAGAATGAGCGTGTAGATTCTTGGAATAGTCTCCATCTGTTATATAATATTTTTTACCAAAATCAACAAAGGAGTTTAAATGCTTAAGAAAATCAGTGCTATAATTTTATTTTTATTTAGCTTTTCATTTGCAGACAGTTTGATAGTAAATAAAAAGGGCGCATCTACCTATATTCAGTATTCACAGTTTTTATTAGCACAAGGCGAGACGATTATTGGGCCAATTCAGCTTTTACCAATGGCTAACACTGATGATTTGGTTATAAAGCCATCAGATAGCAGTGTAAAAATATCCGGATACATGGTAGAACCAACAAAAGAAAACTTTATAGAAAATCTTATTGGGAAAACCATATCTATTGAAGGAGACGGAAGAGTAATACGTGGAACAGTCATATCTGTAAAAGATAATTTTATAACCTTGGATACAAAAAACGGCGTAGTAGTAACAACTTTACCAACCTTTCCAAACAGACTTTCATCTTCTTTAAAGTGGCAAGATATTCAAGCACCAAGAGTAACGATAAAGCTAAACTCAGATAAACCTGTTTCAGCCGGAATAAATTTGATTTATCCAATAAATGGATTTAGCTGGGATGTAGTTTATACTGCCGATATATCAAATAATAAAGTTGTATTAAATGGCTTTTACAAAATAGTAAACAGCACACCTGTAAGATTAAATGATGTAGCTTTATACATCAAAGAAAATGAGAGAGTAGTGAAATTGTACGACAAGACAGTTATTGAACCTTATACATCAAAGCTGGTAAATATTGACAGATTAGAGCTTTCTTATTCTAAAGTAAATACCATAAACTCTAAAAAATACTTTCCAGATGGTAAGGTCGCTGTATATAAAAATAATGTTTTTGTAGGCTATGGCAGTATTCAAAATAATATGTTAAAATTACCGTAATGGCTGTTTTGTACGTTGTTGCAACGCCCATCGGAAATCTTCAGGATATCTCATTTAGAGCCTTAGATACACTTAAAAAGGTTAAATATATAGCTTGTGAAGACACAAGACAAACAAAAAAACTTCTAAATTTTTATGGCATAGAAGATAAACATCTAATTAGCTATCACGAGCATAACGAAGAAGAAGCATCAGAAAAGATATTAAAGATTTTAGAAAAAGAAGATGTAGCGTTGATTTCTGACGCTGGAACTCCTTGCATTTCAGACCCTGGTTATAGAGTTGTAAAAAAGGCAAGAGAAAATAATATAAAAGTTGTGCCAATTCCTGGTCCATTTGCAGGAGCTGTAGCACTATCTGCCTCAGGATTACCATCAGATAAATTCCTTTTCTTAGGATTTCTTCCACAAAAAGGGTCTCACAAAGAAAAGGTTTTGAAAAAATATATAGAGTTAGATGCAACCTTAATACTCTATGAAAGTCCAAATAGAGTTGTAGATACTGTCAATCTTATAAAAGAGCTTGATGAAAAAGCTAATATCGTTGTTGCAAAGGAGCTTACAAAGATTCATGAAGAGTTTATCATTGGTAATCCTTTTGAAATTTTAGATTTTTTTGAAAAAAATCCAGACAAGATAAAAGGTGAGTTTGTTATTCTTGTTCATCCATCAGAAAAGGAAGTTACTATAGATGAAGATGAAATAAAAAGAAGAATAATAGAGTTAAAAAATCAAAGCTTAAAGTCAAAAGAAATAGCAAAGATTATCGCTGATGAGTATAAATTGCCTAAGAATCAAGCATACAAGATGGTATTAGATAGTAACAATGAAGGTTGAAAAATGTTATTTAATAATATTCAATTTAGAAATTAAAATTTTGACAAACCAGACTGTCAAAAACAACATAGTCATTCAAACACAAGCGAAGAATCTCGTTTCTTCTCTTTTTAAAAGAGTAGATCCTTCGGCCTCTGACTTCAGGATTACACATAAAGGTAAGCTTAAAAAAATTAAAACGCTCTAGGTATGACTTGACAATTCATGAATTTTTCTGCGTTTTCGATTTCTCACCCAACGTATATGAGTGCCAAATATGATATACTAATTTAAAGATTTAGGAGTTAAGATATGAAAAGATTGACACTTGCATTCTTGTTGTTTTTTGTTTTATCCCAATTGTCATTTGGAGGAGAAAGAGTGATTAAAGTAATATATCCAAATAATTTGACTTTAATATACAAACAAACGCAAGGGAAAGGAATAATAGCCGGTAGTATATTTATTAGAGGTGGAAGCTTTGAAGATGGAACAGAAAAAGCCGGTCTCACAAATTTGACATTAAAATTGTTATTAAAAGGTTCAAAGAAATATTCAGATTATGATATAAACAAATTTTTTGAAGACAGCGGTGGGTATATATCCTCTTCATCCGGGGAAGATTTTTCAAACATTGAATTTGCTACCACTGTAGATAATTTTCCTAAGGCTGTTGAAATTTTAATGGATATTTTAGAAAACCCATTATTTCCGGAAGATAAATTTTCTCAAGAAAAAGGCAATATAATCGCACAAATAAGAGCAAAAAAAGAAGAAGGATTTTCAATCGCCTTTGATGAGTTAAGAAAAGTGATATATAAAGATACAAACTACCAATATAGCCCACTTGGAACAGAAGAATCGTTGAATAAGATAACATTGGAAGATGTGAAAAAAAGGTGGAATGAGCTTTTAAACAGTAATAGGATAGTTATTTCAATAGTTGGGGATGCTTCATTTAAAGAATTTGAAAATCAGTTATATAATTTCTCAAAGCTACCAAAAAAGGAGCATTTTAGCTTTCCAAAAGTTGATAAGGTTATCGAAGATAGCCCATGTATTACAGTTCACAGAGAAGGTCAACAATCAACCATTTTAATTGCATATAACGCTCCAACTCTTTTAGATAAAGATTACATTCCATTTAGAGTATTAAACGGAATTCTTGGAAGCGGCTTTACTTCTCGTATGTTTCAAGAGCTAAGAGAAAAAAGAGGACTTGCATACGCAACAGGTTCTTACTTTCCGGTAAGATTAAACATTGGCACAGTTGTTTTATATATTGGCACAGACCCTAAAAAAAGAGAAGATGCAGAAAAAGGTATGAGAGAGGTTGTTAAAAGTTTGAAAGAAGGAATAAAGGAAGAAGAGATAAAAACATCCAAAGAAAAAATTCTTGGAACGTTTATGATGGACCATCAAACAAGGTCAAAACAAGCATATTATTTAGGATGGTTTGAAACTGTAGGACTTGGTTATCAAATGGATAAAAACTATCCAAATTTAATTAAAAATGTAAAACTCAAAGATTTAACTAAGCTTACAACTAAATATTTTACAAAATCTTCTTGTATTATAGTGTCTCCGTAAAGGCAGGTTTTGAAAAGTAAAGTATTTATAATAATGCATTTCAAATAATCTTTGGAGGTAAAAATTGATCTGGTTTACTGAGTATCAAACACCAAACACAGGATTGACTGTAAAAGTTAAAGAAGCTAAAACAGTGAAATCAAAGTATCAGGAAATCTTGATCTTAGATACTTATGAGTATGGCAAAATGCTTGTTTTAGATGGTGCAGTTCAAACAACAGAAAGAGATGAGTTTATATATCATGAGATGCTTACACATCCTGCCTTGATAAAACATCCAAATCCAGAAAGAGTTCTTGTTATTGGTGGTGGTGATGGTGGAACAATTAGAGAAGTTTTAAAACATCCATCTGTTAAAGAAGCTCATTTATGTGAAATTGATGAAGAAGTTATAAAAATTTCAAAAGAGTATCTTCCTACAATTTCATGTGAACTAAACAATCCAAAAGTCCAAGTTTTTGTAGAAGATGGAAATAAGTTTTTAGATGAAAGAAAAAATTATTATGATGTTATACTGCTTGACCTGTCCGACCCAGTAGGTCCTGCAGAAGCTTTGTTTAAAAGAGAGTTTTATACTAAGGTTAAAAATGCACTTAGAGAAAATGGAATAATGGCAGCACAAACTGAATCTCCATTTTTACAAGAGCTTTATTTTAAGACAGCTGTAAATGAGATTAAGCAAGTATTTAAATACTTTGGAACCTATTTAGCATTTATTCCATCATATCCAGCTGGAATGTGGAGCTTTACGTTGGCGTCCGATGATGTTGATATTTTAAAGTATGAGGAAAGCGAGTTTGATAAGATTAAGGATTTGAAAACAAAATATTTTTGTGATAAAATATATGCTTCTTTATTTTCAATACCAAAATTTGTATCAGATTTAATTAAATAATCGAGAGGTGAGAAATTGGCAAGAGAGGTTTTAGACTTAATCGCAAAAAGAGCATCAGAAAAGACAAATATTAAACTTTACGGAAGAAGTGTAGAAAGGGTGTTGGCCGGTCTTTTAACAACATCAGATTTTTGGAAAGTTGTAGACTTAGCTGACCAACCGGTACCGGCGACAGCGGAAATAGTAAGACAACTTGTAGCTGAAGGCATCGCAAAAATAGAAAACGATGAAATCTTATTAACAGAAAAAGGTTTTAATCTCGTAAAAGAGTTAAAAATACCACCGGCGGTTGATTATTCTTGTAAAGCTTGCGAAGGTAGAGGTATACCATTCTATGCAAATTTAGATTGGTATCATACATTTTTACAAGTTACAAAGGATAGACCGAAAGCAATTCAAGAGTATGACCAAGGCAGCGTTACACCGGAAACTACTGTATCAAGAGTTTTATTCTTAGATTCAAGAGAAGATTTAAGAGATAGAGATATTCTTGTTATGGGTGCTGAGGATGATTTAACAGGTTTGGCTGTAGCTTTAACAAGACTTCCAAGAAGAGTTTTAATCTTGGATATAGATGAAAGGTCTATAGATTTTGATAACAGAATCTTTAAAGAACTTGGTATAGACAATGCAGAAGCTATAAGATTTGATTTAAGAAATCCATTCCCGGAAGAATGGCTGAAATCTTTTGATGTATTTATCACAGACCCGCCAGAAACATTAAAAGCATTTAAAGCATTTATTGCAAGAGGTATTGCAGCGTTAAGACAAGAGGGTAGTGTTGGATACTTTGGATTAACATTAAGAGACTCTTCTATTACAAGATGGCATCAATTCCAAAAAGCTTTAATAAACGACTATGGAATGGTTATTACAGACATAGTTCAAGACTTTAACACATACATGAACTGGGACTATCATGCTGAGACAAAAGCTCAGGAAGTAGCACCGGTTAATAAAGTTCCAACAGATATATGGTATAGGTCTGCATGGGTAAGAATGGAAGCATTACCAGGCTTTAAAGGTGAAAACGTTCAAATCACTGACGAAGTTTTCAGGGAGTTATACTTAGACGAAGAGGGTTCAACTACTTAATATAATTTTAAACAAGGGGCGATTTACCGCCCTGTTTCTTAATGATATATTTCACATATCTTATCTAAACTTTCTATTTGGATTGTGGAGTGGGTTATACCTTTTTCTTTTAAGAATTTTTCTAATTTTTCAAGAACTTCCATAGATCTATCCATGTCTTTGACAACTATATGTCCGGTAAAATAGACATCCTTGGAAGATAAAGACCATACGTGAATATCGTGAATTTCTATAATTTCATCAAATCTATTTTTTATTTCATCTATCAATTCATGCAGATTGATATTAGATGGGGTTGCTTCCATTAAAACCTTGTAGCTTTTTTTTCAAAATGGGAAAAGTTTCTTTAAAGATGTAAATACTGAAAATTAATGATAAGATTGGGTCAATGATGCTTATTTGAAAAAGATAGATAAAAATTCCGCCAATCACAACAGACAAGGATAACAATGCATCACTCAAAAGATGAATATAAGCAGCTGCAATGTTTATATCCTCATGATGGTGGTGGTCATCTTCTTCATGGTGGTGATGATGTTTTAAAATTAATGCTGATACTAGATTTACTATAAAAGCTATAAATCCAAAGATTATGACAAATAAACCTTTAACTTCTTCCGGATGAATCAATCTAAGCGTAGCTTCATAAATAATAAAAATTAACGTTATTATTAAAATTAAACTGTTTACAAAGCCGGCCATAGATTCAGCTTTTAAAAAGCCAAAAGTCATCTCTAAGGTTGGTTTTTTTGACAAGGCTAAAATGGCAATCAAGCTGACAATTAAAGAAATAACATCTTGAAAGTTGTGAATTGCATCAGTGATTAAGGATGTTGAGTTTGAATACAAGCCAAAAATAACTTGAATTATGACGATTAAAATGTTTAATACTATTGCAATTATTAGCTGGTTTTTGTTTTGATTTATATCTCTTTCTTTCAGTTTATTTTCTATGTAAACCATTTCAAACCTTTGTGATTACATAAGCGTACAGATTTCCATTAACTTTATCTTTGACTGTTTTGTAAGCTTCCAATAATGTTGCACCTGTTGTTAAAATGTCATCAAAAATAAGCGTATTTCCATCTATTTTGTCAACAGTTAATTTAAAGCTATCTTTTAGATTTTCAAACCTTTCTGCTCTATTTAACTCAACCTGTAGTTTTGTCTCTTTGATTTTTATCAAATAATCTTTTATGAGATATTTTGGAAATATGTAAGTTAAAATTTCCTTTAAATGATTAAATCCTCTTTCTTTTAATTTTTTGTTTGATATAGGAATGTATAAAATATTTTGTACTTGGTTTTGTCTGACGAACTTTTGAAAGTCTTCTTTAATGATTTTTGCTATATCGTAAGCTAAATTTTTATACTTACCAAACTTATACTCTCTAAGAATCTCTCCAAATTCATAATAATCTGTAAAAGCTTCTATGTAAGAATATTTTCTATCATATTTACATTCTTCACATATTGGATAGGTGTTTTCTCCAGACTTTCCGCAGCTTCTACAAAAGAAGCTTTCGCTTTTTTCAAATTTTGATAAACAATCATCACAAACAATGTTTTGGTTTGTAAATATAAAAGGGTCACCACATAAAACACATTCTCTTGGAAAAAGTGCGTTAAATAATAGCTTAAATTTACTTAACCAATGGTAATCCTGATGCTTTCCACTCAAATAATCCACCTTTTAGATTGTATACGTTTTTAAATCCGGCTTTATCTAATATCTGGCTTGCGATCGCACTTCTATGGCCAGACCTACAGTATACAAGAATTTTTTTATCTTTGAAGTTATTAAGTTTATCTAATTGTTGTCCTAAAATTTGGACAGGAATGTTGATTGCATTACTTATATGTCCTTCTTGGTACTCTTGTGGTGTTCTGACGTCGAGAATTATCACGTTTTTCTCTTTTTGCATCATTTCATAAAACTGCTTTGCGTTTAGGTCTTGGTATGCAAAAGAAAATCCGAAAATTAATAAAATTGTTAAAAAAACCTTTCTTATCATTCTTCATCCACCTCCACTTTTATTCCTACTTCTTTAAGCTGTTTTTCTGAAACATAATCCGGTGCTCCTGTTAGCGGGCATATTCCTTTTTGTGTCTTAGGGAATGCGATTACGTCTCTTATGCTTTCGCTTCCTGTCATAAGTGCTAAAATTCTATCAAGACCAAAAGCTAATCCCCCGTGTGGTGGTGCTCCGTAGCTTAAAGCTTCTATTAAAAACCCAAATTTTTCTTTTGCCTCTTCTTCTGAAATGTTTAAAAGCTGGAATACTTTTTCTTGTATATAAGGCGTATGTATTCTTATTGAACCCCCACCTATCTCCTCACCATTTAAAACCATGTCGTAAGCTTTTGATTTAAAACTAAGCGCAATTTCTGGATTGTTTAATGCTTCGTCCAATCTATCTATATCTTCGTCTTTTGGACTTGTGAACGGATGGTGTATTGCAACAAGTCTGTTTTCTTCTTCGTCCCATTCAAAAAGTGGAAAATCAACTACCCATAAAAACTCTAATCTGCTATTGTCTATTAGATTCATTTTTTCTGCTATATGCTTTCTTAAAAATCCTAAAACTTTGTGAGTAATATCTTTTTTATCTGCAATAAATATTAGCAAGTCTCCATCTTTTGCGTCCATAAGACTAAATAACTTTTGTTTTTGTTCTTCCGTGAAGAATTTTAGGATTGGAGAAGTAGCTTCTCCATTTTCAAGCTTAACCCATGCCATTCCTTTGGCACCAAACTTTTTAGCGTATTCTGTAAGCTCATCAATTTCTTTTCTTGAAAATTTAGACCCACCTTTAATGTTTATACCTTTTACAAGCCCGCCGGATTTTGCAACATCGTTAAATACTTTAAATTCTACTTCTTTTGCTAAATCCGTAATATCTATAAGCTCTAAACCATATCTTAAGTCAGGCTTGTCTGTTCCGTATTTATTTATAGCTTCTTCGTAGCTCATTCTTCTAAAAGGAATTTTTATATCAATTCCAAGAACTTTTTTGTATACATACTGAATTAAAGATTCTGATAAAGTCATCACATCATCTTCTGTTACAAAAGACATCTCTAAGTCTATTTGTGTAAATTCTGGCTGTCTGTCTGCTCTTAGGTCTTCATCTCTAAAACATTTAGCTATTTGGAAGTATCTTTCAAGTCCTGCAACCATTAAGATCTGTTTAAATAGCTGTGGTGATTGTGGAAGTGCATAAAATTTGCCTTTTTCTAATCTTGATGGAACTAAAAAGTCTCTTGCTCCCTCAGGTGTTGATTTTGTAAGCATTGGAGTTTCTACTTCAATAAATCCATTCCCAGCTAAAAACTCTCTTACCGCTTGATATACTTCGTGTCTTAATATTATGTTTCTTTGCATAGATGGTCTTCTTAAGTCTAAATATCTGTACTTTAATCTAACTTCTTCGCTAACTTTTATGTTATCTTCTATTGGAAAAGGTAAAGCCTTGGATGTGTTTAAGATTAAAAGCTCTTCAGCAGCTACTTCTATGTTTCCTGTTTTCATTTTAGGATTTTCTGTACCTGCAGGTCTTCTGTTAACTCTACCTCTCACACCGATAACGTATTCTGATTTAAGTTTTTTTGCTTTATTGTATAACTCTTCTCCAATTTTTGATGGGTCAAAAACTACTTGAACTATACCCTCTCTGTCTCTGAGATTTATAAAAATAACTCCGCCATGGTCTCTAACAGTGTCAACCCAACCAAGAAGTCTAACTTCATCACCTATATTTGATTCGTTTAAATCTCCACAGTAGTAATCTCTTTTAAATTCTCTAAGCTGGTCTATCATAAAACCTGGCCAACCAAACTGTACAAACTGTAAAAAAGTATAAAAATCAGTTTGTACAGCTTGGGTTGGGGTATTTGTATTCCGCCATTTCAGACACTTCCGACCCCAACAGGCGGTATTTTGGAAGTGTCCTATTAGCCGCTGCTATCCAATCCCTTAAAATTATAACACGTTTCAAGCAGAAAGCTAAGGCTATGGAAAGAACTTGCCAGCTTTTATATCTACCTGCAGGCAGACCCCTCATCTGCTGATTCCATTGGTTGATAGGTTTTTGGGTAACTCTTTTGCTCTTTCCACTTTTTAAACGTTCAACGTGAAACGTTCAACGTGAGAAGTGAGACGTGTTTTTGTAGTGTTTTTAAGTTTTTTCTTAATTTTGCTAATGTGCTTTTTAGTTTATCTCTCTTGTATTCGTTTTTCTCTTGTTTTAGCTTTTGTTTTAGTTTTTGGTAATTCCTCAATTCATTCCACCTAAACATTTATACAAACTATCATCAATATTATCCCTAAGGTTATACCTAAATTCAAGCTCTTTTAGATAGTAGATAAAATTATCCTTACTTACACCATGAAATTTTAGTAGCCTCTTTCAGCAGATACATCCTTCACTATCTCAACTTTGACCTTTCCATTTCTTTCAAGAATTCCAAACACAGAAATTTTATTCTTTGCTCCTCTTTCTCTACTGCCTTTCCTTTTTCCTCCAAAATAGCTTTCATCCATTTCTACTTCTCCTGATAAAAGCTGGTCATCTTTTGAGACAAATTTGTATATACACTGTCTAAGTTTTGTATAAATTTTGTGCATAGTATTGTAAGCTAAATCAAGCTCTTTATGAGCAGCAGCTTCAAGGATGAATAGTTTTACAGCCAATATAAATTTAGAGAATGGAATTTTTAAATCTTCAAGAATACTGTCTTTTCTAACACTTCATTCTCTTAAAAATTCTTCTGCTTTTTCTTCTGATGATGCTATCTGTAGTAATTCTACTAAATTCATGTTTTACCTCCTATACTACTTACTACTTATTATTATAGCATAGGTGGATTATTTTGAGTAATTACATAAAACCAAACCCACAAGTAAATAGAGCTCTGACATAGATTTAACAGTAATTTCATCTCACATAAAGCTTGAAATTCAAGAAGAGCTTGAAAATCTGCCAACTTTATATAAAATAGATTTCATTGATTTTAACGAAGTTGATGATGATTTTAAAAAGTAGCAAAGCAAGTTGTAGAGTATTTATACCCATGAAGTTAGAAAAACTTACAAAAGATTTAGAAAAAATTTTATTAAAATTAGAATTAGAAGAAAAATACGGCATTATTTGCAAATCTCCAAAAGGTTGTATAAGAGAAGTATTTACCCAAGGACTGATTGAATACGATGATTATTGGCTAAAAATAGTGGATTTACGTAATAGCACGGTCCACATATACAGCGAGTATATGGCAGATGAAGTTTATGAAGAGCTTCCAAAAGTATTTGTATACCTAAAAACACTTTATAACAAGATGAGAGAATGAGAGAAAGAGATTTAGAAAGTTTAGAGTATAGAAAGTTTTTAAACCTACTTTCAAGCTATACCCATAACGAGATAACGAAAAATAAGATAAACAATCTAAAACCTATTACAAACAGAGAGTTTTTAGAGAGAGAAATAGCAAAAGCATCTGAGTTTGAATCTGTCTTTTTAAAGGAAGGATATTTTCCGCTATCAGAATTTCCTGACATTACCCAAGCAATAAACCTTGCAAAGGTTGAAGATAGTATTTTATCTCCTAAAGAGATTTTTGAAATCGGAGAAATTTTACGAGTAGTTAAGAATGTAAAATCTTTTTTATCAAACCATACTCTAAACCATCTTAAAAAGCTGTTTCAAAATCTTACTCCGCTTAGAGAGCTTGAAAAGTTTATCACAGACAGCATAGACTCAGACTTTACTGTAAAAGACAGTGCAAGTAAAGATTTAGCAAGGATTAGAAAAGAGATTAAAGAAGTTGAAAAGCTTATAAATAATCAGCTTGAAAAAATCTTGAATAATCCAAACTACCAAGACGCAATCCAAGAAAAGCTTATCACCTTAAGAAGAGATAGATTTGTCATTCCTGTAAAGTATAACTTTTCCCATAGAATAAAGGGCATCATTCAAGACAGGTCTTCTTCGGGAAATACGGTTTATGTAGAACCATTTGAAGTAGTACCGCTGAACAACAAACTCACAGATTTAAAACTCCAAGAAAACTTAGAAATTAGAAAAATACTGAAATTCTTAACAGACATAATTAGAACAAAAATTAACTTTATCTCAAACTCTTTTGATGCTTTGATTGAGTTTGACATCCTCTACACAAAAGCTAAATTTTCAAAAGCTTTTAACTGCAGATTTCCACAGATAGGAGAATCATATCAGCTTTACAATGCAAAACATCCTATATTCTTACTTAAAGAAAAGCCATTTATTCCAATAGATATTTTACTTGACGAAAAGAGAGGATTGGTAATTACAGGACCAAATACAGGCGGAAAGACAGTAGCATTAAAAACAGCAGGACTTTTATCTTTAATTTTTCAATCAGCCATAGCAATACCTGTTGATGAAGGAAGTAAAATTCCAATCTTTAACGGAATATTTATAGACATTGGAGACTATCAAAGTATAGAAGAAAATCTATCTACATACTCAGCACATATTAAAAACATAAAAGAGATGTTAGATTTAGCAGATAAAAACTCTCTTTTACTATTTGACGAGCTTATACCAGGAACAGACCCTGATTTTGCATCAGCCATTGGTATAGCAATTTTAGACTATGTAAAAGAAAAAAACATAAGAGTAATAGCAACTACACACTTAAAGAAAATAAAAGCTTATGTATTAAACAACGATTACTTTAAAATTGCAACAGTTGGATTTGACAAAGAAACCTTAACACCAACTTATAAAATTTATTACAATGCAGTAGGCGAAAGTATGGCGTTTTACATAGCCCAAAAGCTAAATTTACAAGAAGAAATCATAGAAAAAGCTAAGTCTTTAATATCTAAGGATTTACTAAATTTTGAAGAATTAGCATCTAAATTTTCAGCGTTAATATCAGAATATGAAGAAAAAATTAAAGAGATAAACCAGTTAAAACAGCAGTTAGAATTGGAAAAAGCAAAATACGAAAACTTAGCAAAACAGCTTGAAAAAGACAAAAAAGAAAAATGGAAAGAAAGCTTAAAAGAAATTCAAGATTTTGTAGAAAAAATAAGACAGGAAGGCTACGAAGTCTTAAAAGAAGTAAAAGAAAGACAAACCGGAGCACCATTAGAAAAATTTGTCAAAGAAAAGAAAGAAATTAAGATAAAAACAGAAGAAGAATCTAAGGCAGAAGAGATCAAAGAAGGTGATGTTGTAAGAATAAAAGGAAAAACTCAGGAAGGAACGGTTATTGCCATCAGAGAAGATAAGGCCAATGTAAACTTTGGCGGGATAAAAATATGGCTACCTTTAAGTCAGCTTGAAAAAAGACCACAAAAAGAAGAAAAAACAACCTTTAAAATAACCAAATCAAAAACAGATATAACCCCATCTATCAATCTAATTGGCAAGACAAAAGAAGAGGCTATAAAAGAGTTAGAAAGGTACATCGATAAAGTAATTCTTGAAGGCTATGCTACCTTTAAAATAATCCATGGTTATGGAACAGGTGTTTTAAGAAATGCAGTAAGAGAGTACTTAGACAAACTTCCGTTTAAGCTAAAATACGAAGATGCACCATATCACGAAGGTGGTCTTGGAGTAACCATGGTTAGATTTGAAGAGTAGAGGGATAGAGTTTTTGATTTATTATAAGATTAATATTATAATTGAGACACGTCGGGTGAGAAATTCAACAAAAACATGAGATTCTTCGCTTCACTCAGAATGACAAATAAGGTTATCCTTCTTTTAACACTTATCAATCAACCTTTTCCTGTCATCCTGAGGCCGTAAGGCCGAAGGATCTCATTTTTAAAATTCTATAAAAACCGCTAATTTCTCACCCAAGGTATTATAAGATTAATATTATAATTGAGACTGTCCAAAAATTTTCACAATTTAATTGTAATATCATATAAAATTGTACCCAAAAACTTAAAAATTGGTGAGATTTTTATGAAAAGAAACTGGAAAAAATATAATAAACAACTTGTAAAGCGCGGAGAGATAATAATTGATGAGGATATATTTTTAAGTGAAAACACTTTACCATTCTCTTAAAATCCTTAGTGCAGAGTTAAAATTCCAAACTTTAGAACTAGATTTTCTAACTTAGAGTCTAAAATTAAAGAAGTATTTAAAACATCAGGTATAAACTTGAAGGTGTTCCAAAATTCTCGTAAGCTTACCTTTCCGTGTCATCCTGGTGACGTAAGGCCAAAGGATCTCCTCTTTTGATTTTTGACTTGAAAAGAAAAATAGGAGCTTCTTCGCTTCGCTCAGAATGACTATGTGGATGTTTAGAGCAGCCTCGAAAATGCATTTAGAAATTTGAAAGAAAAAGGTAAAAGAATTTTTAAAGTACTTGCAGATAAAGGATATGATGCGCGAGATTTCTATGATTTTATCAAAATAATAGGTGCTATTGCTGGAATTATACCAAATTCAACGGAGGTTTGTAGAGAACATCAAAACCGAGATATTTTTAAAAGCTATGCTTATTAATAGGTTTTTAACAATGAATAATTATTAGCGTGGTGTATAATTAATTAAAGAAAAGCAATAAAACGTATGCAGAAAAAATAGGCTATTCTATGATTTTCTATTATTGGACAAAGCAATTTTATAAAAACCGCTAATTTCTCACTTAAGTATTTAATTTGTCAAAAATTCACAAAATTATATCATAGGTGGGGTTTATGAATTTTGGTATCTGTGATTAAACTTACTCTCATTCGTCTGCTTTTTTGATATGTATATTTGCTGTGATTTTGGTCAGACTTATAACCTTGTTTTATTTGAAAATTTATATATAATAAGCTATACTATTAAAGCTACTTCATTAAAAATTTTACAGGAGGTATGTTATGAAGGTAAAAGTTCAAGTAGACAAAGACCTTTGCACAGCTTGCGCACTCTGCTATGACGAAGTTCCAGAAGTTTATGAAGATTCTGGAGATGGAATTGCACAAGTTAAAGCTGAAGTTGGTGGTGATGGTGCTATCATCGAAGGCGATTTAGCTCAAAGAGTATTAGAAGTTACAGAAGAATGCCCATCCGGTGCATTAGTAACGGAAGTTATTGAAGAGTAATATAAATTTTTGAAAGGGGGCTTTAAAGCCCCTTTTTTATTTTACTTTAATTTATCCTCAGGAATAGAAACTCTAACAACGCCTCTAAAGTCCCCATCTTTATAACCCATAGCCATATCTGTAGGATATAAAGTCTTAATCTTTTTGACAAGGTTTGGGTCCATTAATGACGGGTCGCCATGACATGTTAAGCACAAACCTTCTACCTTTAGAGGTTTGTAGTACCTGTAAACTATTTTATTATCTTCTTTTATAGCCTGAACATAGTAAGCCGGCATTTTACCTGATTTGATTGCTTCTTCAAAGTACTTTAATGCTTCTTCTTCATATTTATCCGGTTTGTTAGCCGGGTTTCTGTATTTAAAAGTAGTTCTTTTTACGCTATAACCTGTCTCATTTTCTATTTGCTTTGTCAAAGTCATAGCTTTTTTAGAACAAACTTCTACTGCTTGGTCTGGTCCACCTTGTTGCATTGCATTTAAAAGCTCACCTTTTAATGTTTTAAGTAATTTCATAGATGTTGCTTCACCAATTTCTTTTATTTTTGGCTCTTTTTCTTGTGGTACTTGAACTGTTTGCGTTGTTGTACAACTAAGCAATAACCCAGCTGCCACTAGAAATGATAATTTTTTCATCTTTCCACCTCCTTTAAAAGTTTTTAAGTATAAAATAATCCATATGCCTGTTAAACGTCAGGTAAGATATTCAATAAAAGTATGAGATTCTTCGCCGGCTGCAGAATGACAAATAAGGTAATTGTTAACATGCTTTCCCTTTCTCTGTCATCCTAAGGACGTAAGTCCGAAGGATCTCCTTTTTAAATTGTATAAAAATTACTAATTTCTCACCAAAAGTATTTAAGTATAAAATAATCCATTCTTTTTGGCTTCTTCAATGATAAAAAACATCTCTTGGTCGCTTACTTGATGGAAATCTTCATAAAACGTACCTACTGCAAAAAAGGAAGAATCTGATTTTTCATAGCAAAATACATCATCAAAATATTTCTTTACTCTCGGAATGCTATCTGTCGGACATACTGGAATAGCAAGGTATACATTTTTTGCACCTTTATTTTTTACGTACATCGCTGCAGCTATTGCTGTATATCCTGTAGCTATTCCATCATCAATTATAATAACATCTTTACCTTCTAAGCTTGACTCTTTTTCGTTTAGATATTTTATAATTCTGTTTTTTATCTCTTTTACTGCATTTTCTCTTACAATTTCAAGCTCTGAAGAGGATACTCCCATATATTTCATATAGACTTCATCTATTACTTGACTTGCGTCTGGTGCAATTGCTCCAAATGCTGCTTCAGGCTCACGAAGAGGAGCTAATTTCTTAGTAATGACCAACGAAAATGGTATCCTAAGCTTTTTAGAAACTTCATAAGCAACCGGAACGCCTCCTCTTGGAATGGCTAAAATAACAGTATTTTCCTTATCAAAGTCGTATTTCTTTAAAAGCTCGCCAAGTAATCTTCCCGCTTCTTCTCTATCTCTAAACATTTTAAAAGTCCTTTAAATCCTCTAATTTGCTTAATTTTTCTTCTGAGCTGAGCCATTTATCAACAACCGGTATGTCATTGCCTTGTATTTTTCCTTTAGCTTTGTCAATCTTGATCAGCAGTGGAATTTTTGTCATATTTCCAAGAATTATAGCTTCTCCTGGGTTAAGGGATGGCAGGTATTCCATAAGCTCAGAGGATAATGATTCACTTGCGCTTTGAACGTGCTTTTGGTCTTCTGGTTCGACAAGTTTTAGTATTATCATGTTGTTCATCTGAGATAAAATTTCTTTATCTAAACCTTTTGGTCTTTGTGTAACAACGCATAATCCAAGTCCAAACTTTCTACCTTCTCTTGCTATTCTTGTCATCCAATATTTAGAGTCTGTATCAGATTTAACGCCTGCAAGAATATGGGCTTCTTCAACAACGATTAAAATTGGGTTTGGAATTTTGCTATCACTTCCTCTTACTGCTTTTTTTCTTTCTATTAAAGAATGTTTTAAAATGTTAGATGCAAGAGCATCTGCTACTTCTTCATCAACTTCTGAAAAGTCAAAGACATTTACCATGCCAGGTCTTATGTTCTCTATAAGGTCTTTTGCGCCAATTTTTATTATATGACTTAAGTCTACCATCGTATCTTCTATTTTATTCATAACTTCATAAAGAGATTCTTCTCTGATTTTACCTTTAAATGGAGATGATTTTTCTTCGTCCGTCCAGCTTTCAAGCTCACCAATCAACCTGTCAAAAAAACTTTCAGTCTCTACAAACCTTCTCCAATCATCGCCCTTTTCATCTTTCAAGTCTCTTAATACTTTATCAACCGCATATTTAAAGTATCTATACTGAGTAGTTGCATTTTCCCTAATTCCTATTAGCTTTGCAAAATCTTTTTTATCAAGGGTAGTTGGGTCAACGAGAGGTTTTATAACATTTACAACATTTTTTCCATCTCTTCTAAATTCAGCTCTTGTATACTCTCCATGAAAATCAAACACAACAACAGTTCCTTTTAAATTAACTATATTGTCAAGTAGTACCGATACTGTGTTAGACTTTCCTGCTCCTGTGATTGCAAGAATTGCAAGATGCCTTAAAACTATTTGATTAATATCAATATACACATTTACATCTTCTGCTTCACTTAAAAGCTTTCCAATTTTTATATAATTTTTTCCTTTTGAGCCAAAGAGCTTTTCTAATATTTCTTTTGGTGGTTTTAAAACTTCTGATGCCGGAAGAGGGGGTGTCCTTTGAAATTCGAGAGTTATTCCGTTATCTCTTTCTGCGATTTTTCCAAGAATCTGAATTTCTCCTTTAACCTTTGTCTCGTTTGAACTTTCTTTTATCAATCTGTCAATTTTTTCATAATTTGGAATATCTTCCGGAATATATTTATTTTCCCTTTCAACTTTATTAATCATTCCAAGAAGTCTTATTTCTTCATCACCATCAAAGTATTTTAAAATCACAAACTGACCAAGTCTGAGTGGTTTATTAGATAAAAAGTTAACTCTGTTTGGTTTTGTAGAACCTACAACTATTCCAAGCTTTTCCATTTTTTACCCTTATCCTTATTTATTTTGAAATTATAGCATAAAGTATGTATTTATTAAACATACGTCGGGTAAGAAATTCAACAAAAGCATGAGATTCTTCGTCGGCTGCAGAATGACAGGATTTTTATTTCTTTGTCATCGTTCTGAGGACTTTAGTCCGAGGGATCTCCTTTTTAAATTCTATAAAAACTGCTAATTTCCCACCCAAGGTATTGTTAGGATTAAAGTTTAATAAAAATATTGTTATAGAAATTCTTTTTTTCAGCATGATATAAAATATAATCAATCACTATTTCAGCAGGGAGGATTTAATGAAAGTTTTAATAGTAGAAGATGATAAGAACTTATCAAAACTCATTGCAAAACGTTTAAAAGAAGAAGGATATGATGTGGTACAAGCCTATGATGCAGAAGAAGGTTTAAATTACGCAAATTATGAAGACTTTGACATAATAATCCTTGATTTGATGCTTCCTAAAATGTCTGGATTTTATATTATAGAATCTCTTAGAAACAAAAAAATAAAAACACCTATTCTTGTATTAAGCGCAAAAGATAGTGTAGAAGATAAAGTTAAAGGATTGTCCTTGGGAGCTGATGATTACTTAACAAAACCTTTTAGCTTTCCAGAGTTGTTGGCAAGAATCCAAGCCCTTGTTAGAAGAAGTAAAGATATAGATGAAATTTCAAAATTAAAATACCATGACTTGACTATGGATTTACTTAAAAAAGAAGTTTATAGAGGAAATAAAAAAATAGACCTAACAGCAAAAGAGTATGAACTTTTAAAATATCTTATGGAAAATGCTGAAAAAATAGTAACAAGAAACATGATACTTGCCAACGTTTTTGATATAGATTTTGATATAGAGAGCAATGTGGTAGATGTTCAAATACACAGATTAAGAGACAAAATAGATAAAGGATTTGATAAAAAGTTAATTCATACAGTTCGCGGCTTTGGTTATGTTCTTAAAGCTAACTAAAACTGTCAATAAAATTGGAATTAAAATAACACTCCTATATTCAACTTTACTTTTACTATCATTAATAGCTTCATTTTTTACAGTTTACTCATTTTTTGAAATCTATCTTGATGATAAAATAAAACAAGAGATTACAGAAAAGGCAAAATCTTATAAAATTCTATTCAAGCAGGAAGGGATAAATGGACTGAAAAAGCAAATCCTAAAAGAAGCTGAAATTATAAATAATAAAGATGAATTTTTTAAAATCTACGATAATAAAGGTAGTATTATATTAAACACAAATACACTTATTCATACACAAAATATAGTGATAAACTTAGAAAACTATAAAAAACTAACTCCGGATAAATATGAAATTGTATCCTTAGATGACTTCCATATCATCATCTATAAGCTCTCTCCAAAATACACGTTAGTAATCGGAAAATCTAAACATGATAAAAACAGGCTTTTGAACAGACTCTTAAGCATCTTCTATAATTCTGGAATTATTGTGTTTTTATTATCATTAATTGGTGGATTTTTAATAGCAAACTCAATCACAAGAAAAATCAAAAGAATTTCAAACACTGCAAAAGAGCTATCTACCAGTATGAAATTAGAGAAAAGAGTTCCTGTTTCTCAAGCCGGAGATGAGTTGGATGATTTAGCAGTAGTTATTAATAATCTTTTAGATAGAATAGAAATTCTTGTAAAAACCTTAAAAGAAACTACAGAAAGCATAGCCCACGACCTTAAAACACCAATCGCAAGAATAAGAGCGGCATCTGAAAACATGCTAATGAAAAACAAAGTCAGTAAAGAATGTTCAGATTTATTAGTCTATATCATTGAAGAAACAGAGTCTTTAAATCAAATGATAGCAGACCTTCTTACTATCTCAAAACTTGAATCCGGAACATTTCAGCTCTCAATGGAAAAGGTAAACTTATCAAAAATTATCAAAAATTTATATTCATTGTTTAAAGACTATGCACTAACAAAAGGAATAAAAATAGAAATGGAAGTAGACGAAGATATCTACATTTTGGGTGATGAAAAATATCTTAGCAGAGCAATAGCAAATTTATTGGATAATGCCATTAAGTTTAATAAACAAGATGGAAAGATTTTCATAAAGCTTAAAGAAATTGAAGACAAAGTAATACTAATTATTTCTGATACAGGGATAGGTATTCCGGAGGATAAATTAGATAAGATTTTTGATAAGTTTTATAGAGCTGATGAAAGCCGGGGAATATACATGGGAAGCGGCCTTGGTTTAAGTCTTGTTAAGGCAGTTTTAGATAGACACTCGGCAGAAATTAAGGTATTTAGCAAAGAAAATGAAGGAACAACTTTTGAGATTACTTTTGGCAAAATTACAAATTTGTAATCTTTATTTAATATTTGTGTAATTTTATTAGAATAAAATATTTGGTGATAAATTAAAAAGGAGGTTATAAGGAATGAAAAAATTAGTACTTGGAACAGTAGCAGCTGTATTATCAACATCTTTACTTTTCAGCTGCCAAAAGAAAGAAGAACAACAACCAGCTGAACAACAAGCAGCTCCAGCTGCACAACCAGCAGCTCCAGCACCAGCTGAACAACAACCAGCTCAACAAGCTGCACCTGCACAAGGTGGAGAGCAACAAGCTGCACCAGCAGGAGAGCAAAAACCAGCTGAACAACAAGCAGCTCCAGCAGGCGAACAAAAACCAGCTGAACAACCAGCTGTACCAGCAGGAAAATAATTTTATTAAAATTTTTATAGGAGGTGTAACATGAAAAAATTAGTATTATCAGCACTCTCAGTAGCAGTGTTCGGAATGGGATTCGCAGCAATGGCTGAAGAAAAAGCAGCAGCTCCAGCAGAAGGAGCAAAACAAGAAGCAGCAGCTCCAGCTAAAGAAGAGAAAAAAGCTCCAGCTAAAAAAGTTGTTAAAAAGAAAAAAGCTGCTAAGAAAGTAGAAAAGAAAGAAGAAAACAAACAATAATCTCTTCAAGGGGGGGCAAAAGCCCCCTTTTTTATTTTAAATCCTTTTTAAACAAAACGTCTAAGTTTCACACTTAAAATTCATTTATGAACAAGTAATTCTTGTACTAAACAATCATTGTTTTTCTAAAATAAGCTTACTCACGAGGCTGTCCCAAAAATCAAAATTGTCATTCTGAGCGAAGCGAAGAATCTCATGTTTTTCTTTTCAAGTCAAAAAATCAAAAAAGAGATCCTTCGGCTTACAGCCTCGGGATGACACGGAAAGGTAAGTTTACGAGAATCTTAGAACAACCTCGCTTACTCACGATGATATTAGAAAGGATAATAAATTCTTTGTTGGTTGAAGGGAGAAAATACAATTCTTTTTCTGATCTTTAATAACCAGTCCGTGTTTCATTATGACAGCTTTAATCTAAAAGTCTCATTCTAAATTTTGTAAAAATTTCCAATTTCTCATTTCCAAAGTTTAATAATTTGCTTACTCTATCATTATGAATAACTTTTTTAACATTTCACTTCTCACATCTTATTACTCAATCTACAGCAACATAAACTATATGATAAAATATCATTAAGCATAGATTTACAAGGAGCTTTAAATTTGATTAAATTTTTAACTTTTATATTAACGAGTCTTTTTTTAGCTTCCTGTCAAAAACTACCGTCAGAAGCATACTTTATAGACCAAAATAAAATTGAAGGAAAAGTTATAGTTGATGATAGTTTAAAAGATAAATGTAAAGGGACACTGTTTTTAATAGTTAGAAAAGGTGTTTCTCCGCAGCCTTTAGCTGTAAAGAAGATTAAATTTAACGATAAAGAATACAAATTCAAGCTTACACCTGCTGATGTTATAATAGAAGATTTGTATAAAGAATTTAACGGAGAGCTTATTGTTTATGCAAAGGTTTCAAAGTCCGGAAATCCTATGGAAAGCTCCAACAGCTGTGAAAGTGAACCAATAGTAGTAAAATCCGGAAGTAAAAACGTAGTTATTAAAATAAATAGATACTTGGAATAAAAAATGAAAGCCATTATAATCATTACAGGTTCTGAATTTGTTCAAGGAAGAAAGCAAGATAAAAACGGCTTATTTATAGCAAAAAATCTTTTTGAAAGAGGCGTTGACGTTCAAGGTATAATCATCTCTCCAGACTCTAATTACGAATTAGTAAATTATATAAAGTTTGCTTTAGATAGGGCTGATTTAGTTTTTATTTCCGGTGGACTTGGACCAACAACAGATGATAACACAAGAATAGCTGTTTCAGAAGCAATAGGAGTTCCATTAATATACAGCGAAGAATGGTTAAATAAATTAAAAGCATATTACAAATCAAACAATGTAGAGATAACAGAAGAAAGAAAAAGTATGGCAAAGATTCCGTATGGTTCTGCCATTATTGAAAATCCAGTTGGTAGGGCGGTAGGATTTATAAAAGTTTTAGATGATGTAAAAAAAGCAGTTATAGCTCTGCCGGGTGTTCCATCAGAAATGGAGCCAATGTTTTATAAAGCACTTGAGATGCTTAATATAATTGAGAAAAAAAGATACACAAAGCTTTTTAGAGTTTTTGGAATAAAAGAGCCTGATTTAAACTATCTTCTAAATGATATGAAAGATTTAAGCTATAACTTTTCTCCAAAAGGTATTGATGTATTTTTATATGATACAAATTTTGAAAGTTTTAAAGAAAAAGAGAAAAAAATAAAAGACAGGCTTGGTACTTTTATATATGCAGAAGATAATTTAGAGATGGAAGAAGTAGTCGGTAAGCTACTTAGAGAAAATAAAAAGACTGTTGCAACGGCTGAGTCTTCTACGGGTGGATTGATAGTTTCCCGTCTTGTTAACGTGCCGGGTTCTTCTGAGTATGTTTTAGGTGGAATTGTTTCTTATGCCAATGAGGTTAAAATCAATTTGTTAAAAGTAAATGAAGAAGATATTAAAAATTTTGGTGCTGTTAGTGAGCCTGTTGCAAAGCAGATGGTCGAAGGAGTTAGAAATTTAATAAATTCTGATTTGGCTGTAAGCGATACAGGGATAGCAGGTCCATCCGGCGAATCTCCTGGCAAGCCTCTTGGCCTTCATTATATAGGTTTTACAGATGGTAAAGAAACAAAGGTTTATAAAGAGATTTATCAAGGAAGTAGAAATGATGTTAGATTATACATTTCTCAGTTTGCATTAAATTTAATTCGACTTTATTTAATCAGTAATAGCTAACCTCAAATCTATTTCTTCCTTTGCTTTTGGCTGCATAAAGAGCTTCATCTGCTTTATTTATTACATCTAATTATCTAAAGATTGAGACTGTTCTAAAAATTAACGTTGTTATTCTACAATTTCAGGCTGGCACAAAATGATAAAGAAAGTGAAATGCATATCTCGAGAATTACAACTTCTTTGAAATCTCATCATAAACGATTTTTACTATCTCATCGTAGCTTTTATTTTCTGGATACACAGGTTTTAAAAATTCTACTGATATCTTGAAAGGACTTGGAAGAGATTTATATATCGGAAGACTTTCAAAGGCACCTTTTATTACTACTGGAACAACCGGAGTGTCTAACTCTTTTGATAAAATAGCAAAACCTTTTTTAAACGGTAGTAATTTACCATCTCTTGTTCTTGCACCTTCTGGAAAAATAACAACGTTTTTCCCATTTTTAAGAGCATAGGCTGATTTAATCAATGAGCCTTTTAAATCTTTATTAACGTTTACAGTTATGATATTAAAATTTCTCGCAATCCACCTTCTAAATGACGTATTAAAATAAGCCTCTTCTGCTAAGAAGTACGTTTTTTTAAGTATGTGGTTTGGAAGGGATGCAACGATTAAAAATCCATCGAGATAGCTTTGATGGTTTGGAGCAAATATAACTGGCTGATTTGGAATATTTTCTATACCTTTTATTTCTAAGTTGTTATAAAGCTTGAAATACAGCTTTAAAATTGGTTTTATGATTGTCAAATATCCTTCTTTTAATTCAAAGCTTACCGGCCCGCTTAAAATCTTCTTCCAATCTGTTTCTGAAATTTCTATCTTTTGTTTTTTCTCATCTATAAAGCATGACAATTTTTTAACGGTTGGATTTTCTATTAAATCCTTTTCATCAAGCTTTATTCCAAATGTGCTTTCTATGAATGTTAAAAACTCTATTTTTCCAAGAGAATCAAGCCCAAGGTCTATCTCTATGTGAGAGTCCGGACATACGCTTAGATTCGTGTATTTTTCTAAGTATTCTTTTAAGATATTGTAAGTTTGAGTTTTTGGCTCTTCTTTGACTGCTGGCTTTTCTTGTTTTTCAAGAAATTGATTAAGCATAAATCTTCTGATTTTTCCAAGCCTTGTTTTTGGAAGTTCGGTATTTACAATCTTAAAACCGCCAATTTTTTTATAGCTGACGGCAGTTTGATTGTATTTATCAATCACATTCCATTTTATTGTCTCTTCAAGGTTTACAATGTTTCTTTTCTTTACAACTTCAAAATCTGGATAAATAATAGCAAAAAGCTGATTATCTTTTTGAATTACTGCTATCTCTTTTACAATATCAAAATTTTTAAGAATTATGTTCTCTATTTCTTCTGGGTTGATGTTTTTTCCATTTGGTAAAACTATGATCTCTTTTTTCCTTCCTGTTATATAAAGATAACCTTCTTCATCAAGATATCCAAGGTCTCCCGTCATAAAATAGCCATTTTTAAATGCTTTCTTTGTTTCTTCAATCTTATTTAAATATCCAGCAAAAACATTATCACCTTTAACAAGAATTTCATCGTCTTCTATTTTTACTTGTACACCTTCTATTGGCTTTCCTGCCGAGCCAAGTTTAATTTTGTATGGTGGATTGAATGATACGATAGGAGACGTCTCTGTTAGTCCATATCCTTCAATAATCTTAAATCCAAGAGCATGAAAATCTTTTGCAATATCTAAATCAAGCTTTGCACCACCTGAAACAAAATACTTTATATTTCCACCAAAAATATCATGCACTCTTTTAAAAACTATTTTACTAAGTGTTTGGTTGTTAATTTTTTTACAAAGTTTAAAAACTGTTTTTATAAAAAAATCTTCGTTGATTTTATCAAAAATCCTTTTATGAAAAAGAGCATACAGCCTGGGTACGCCTATAAGAATAGTAATCTTGTATTTTTTTAGCTTATCTAAAATATCCTGTGGAGATAGCTCATCAAGAAAAACAATCGTAGCACCAAGATGAAGAGGTATGAGCACGGAAACCATCAAAGGATAAGAATGATGAAATGGTAGTATCGCAAGGGTTGAATCTTGAGAGTTTGCAATCTCTACTTTTTCTATGCTTTTTATGTTAGATAGTAGATTTTTATAGCTAAGCATTACACCTTTCGGCTGTCCTGTAGTTCCGGAAGTGTAGAGTATTACAGCTAAATCTTCTTCAAGCTTTTTATATTCTTTATTTTCAAAAATCTGACTGCTAAAATCAATCTCTTCAAAAACCAAAACTTTAATATCATAATCAAGCTTTAGCTTCACATTTAAAACTTTTTCTTTATTATTTTTAGATGTAAAAATGCATACTGGCTTGCTGTCGTTTAGTATGTAAAAAAGTTCATCTTCTGAAGACATAAAATCTATCGGGACGTTTACTCCACACCTTTCCCAAACTGCAAAAAAGGCATAGATCCACTCTGGTCTATTTTCGCTAAAAATAGCTACTTTATCTTCTGGGTTTATATCTAATATATTTGAATATTTTTTTATATTTTCTGATAAAGATTTATAGCTTATCTCCTGACCGTTGTGTATTAAGGCGGTCTTTTCTAAGGGCTTTATATTTATCATATTTCTTCCATATGCTATAATTTTTAAGCACTAATTATTATTACACAAAGAGGTTTATTTATGAAGTATATGACAGCTGATGAAATAAGGCAGAGCTTTTTAAAGTATTTTGAAAGCAAAGGACATACAATCGTAAAATCTGCATCAATCATTCCTGAAAATGACCCAACCCTATTATTCGTTAACGCCGGAATGGTTCCGTTTAAAAATGTATTCCTTGGACTTGAAGAAAGACCGTATAAAAGAGCCGCATCGTGTCAGAAAGTTTTTAGAGTATCCGGAAAACATAACGACCTTGAAAATGTAGGATACACACCAAGACACCATACATTTTTTGAGATGCTTGGAAACTTTTCATTTGGTGATTACTTTAAAAAAGAAGCCATTGAGTTTGCTTGGGAGTATCTGACAGAGCATTTAGAAATTCCAAAAGAAAAACTTCTTGTATCTGTATTTGAAGAGGATGATGAAGCATTTGAAATTTGGAATAAACACATAGGACTTGATGAAAGCAAGATAAAAAGAATGGGCTATAAAGACAACTTCTGGTCAATGGGTGATACCGGACCGTGCGGACCAAGTTCAGAGATTTACTACGATAGGGGCGAAAAATTCGGAAATCCGGAGTTTGGAGCAGAAGATGATTTTAGATATTTAGAGATATGGAATCTTGTTTTTATGCAGTACAACAGAGATGAAAAAGGCGTCTTACATCCACTTCCAAATCCAAGCATTGACACAGGCATGGGGCTTGAAAGAATAGCATCAGTCTTACAAGGAGTTGATAGTAACTACGATACAGACCTATTCAAGCCAATCATCCAATTTGCAGAAGAAGTATCAGGAAAAGAGTACGGGAAGAATGAAAAAGATGATATAGCAATGAGAGTTATAGCCGACCATTTGAGAGCCATCACATTCCTAATTTCTGATGGAGTTTTACCGGCAAACGAAGGAAGAGGCTACGTTTTGAGAAGAATAATAAGAAGAGCTTTAAGATACGGAAAAAATCTTGGCATAGAAAAGCCGTTTTTGTATGAAGGGGTTGATGTTGTAATTGAAAAAATGAAAACTGCATATCCGGAGCTTATACAAAACAGAAGCTTTATAAAAACAATCACAAGATCAGAAGAAGAAAAGTTTATAAAAACTCTAAAAAGGTCAATGGATATTCTCTATCAAATGATAGAACAGGCAAGAAAAGAAAACAGAAGGCATTTAACAGGTGAAGAAGCATTCAAGCTTTATGATACATACGGATTTCCAATAGACCTAATGGAAGAAATATTAAAAGATGAAGGATTTACTTTTGATTTGATAGAATTTCATAATCTGTTAGAAGAGCAAAAAGAAAGAGCAAGAAAAAGCTGGAAATCTCAAAGCAAAGAGATTAAGCCGGTATATTTAACGCTTAAAAACAAACTTCCGGAAAACCAATTTGCTGGATACGAGACATTAACATCTGAAAACTCAAAGGTATTGGCTATCATAAAAGGAGACCAGCTGGTAGACGCTGTAAAAGAAGGGGAAGAAGTTGAGATAGTGCTTGATATCACGCCTTTCTATCCAGAAAAAGGTGGACAAGTTGGAGATAGAGGAATCATAGAGGGTGATGAGTTTTTATTTGAAGTATTAGACACACAAACGCCGATAGATGGCTTGATTGTTCATAAAGGAAAGGTTCTATTTGGAAGTGTAAAAGAGGGAGCATATGTAAGGGCTAAGGTTGATAAAGAAAGAAGAGAAAATATAATGAGACATCACACAGCAACACACCTTTTACACGCAGCTTTAAGAAACATTCTTGGAGACCACGTAAAACAGGCTGGCTCCTTAGTATCAGATGAATATCTAAGATTTGACTTTACACACTTTGAAAGCCTGACAGACGAAGAGCTAAAAGCCGTTGAAGAGCTTGTAAACAGAGAAATAATGAAAAATGAAGAAGTTGTATGCCAAGAGATGCAATACGAAGAAGCTTTAAAATCCGGTGCGATGGCTATTTTTGAAGAAAAATATGCAGATGTTGTAAGAGTAATATCTGCCGGTATTTCTAAGGAGTTATGCGGTGGAACTCATGTAAAAAGAACAGGAGATATTGGATACTTTAAAATCCTTTCAGAATCTGCAGTATCATCCGGAACAAGAAGAATAGAGGCAGTAGCTGGAATTAAAGCAGTAGAAAAAGGCTTGCAAGAGCATTACATAATAAAAGATTTATCAAGACTTTTAACAGCAAAAGAAGACCAACTTTTAGACCGAGTATTAAAGCTGCAAAATCAGATAAAAGAGAAAGAAAGAGAGATAGAAAACTTAAGAAAAAAACTTGCTTTATCAAATATTAATGAAAATTTAAACATCATTGAAAAAGAAGGATTTAAAGTTGCTTATGTATCAGTTGAAAATCTAAATCCAAATGAATTGAGAGAAATCGCAGACCATTTAAGACAAAAGCTTGGAAAATCTGTAATTCTGGTTGCATCAAAAGACACTGAAAAACAAAAAGTTAACTTTGTTGTAGCAGTATCAAAAGAGTTATCAGAAAACTATAAAGCAGGCGATATCGTTAAAAAAGTTGCTTCTGCCGTTGGTGGAAGTGGTGGCGGAAGACCAGACTTTGCACAAGGTGGAATAAATGACACATCTAAATTAAGTCAGCTTTTTGAAGAATTTAAAAAAAATTTTAGCTAAGGAGGTATTTTTATGCAAGGTGATCCAATGGGTGGTTTAATAAGTGCTATAATATGGATGGTTTTATTTGTTGGTATATTCTATTTTTTAATTTTAAGACCACAGCAACAGCAGAGAAAAAAACATGAGGAGTTTTTAAAGAACCTAAAAAAAGGTGATAAAGTAATCACAACCGGCGGGATTATTGGAGAGATAAAAAACATTGAAGAAAAAACTATTTCATTAAAAGTTTGTGAAGGCTGTATAATAAAAGTTTTAAAGCCATCAATAGCTTCTTACTATCAAGAGGAAGCAGCATCACAGGAAGAAAAGGGATAGGGTTTAAGGATTTAACTTAATGAGTGACTTGCAGCCTCACGACCAATTTTTTAAACAGATGTTTTCTGAGCCAAAGAGAGTTAAGAGCCTGCTTGATATATTTTATCCAGAGCTATCTCAAAAGATAGACTTAGAAAGTATAAGATTATTAAACAGTGAAAAATACTCACAGAAGATTGGAAAATCACTTCTTGACCTTTTGTATGAATGTAAAATAGAAAACGAAAAAAGCTTTTTAAGAATCATCTTTGAACACAAATCATACATAGATAAAAACCTACCAAGCCAGCTTTTATACTATAATGGCGTATTATGGGAAGAAACGGGAGAGTATGAAGAATATCCACCAATAATTAACATTGTCTTGTACCATGGTAAAAGAAAATGGA
>NZ_JAPYVU010000013.1 GCF_028276765.1 Sulfurihydrogenibium sp. | reverse complement strand
ATAGAGCTTTTAAAAGATATGTATAAAGATTACACGTTTGAATGGGCTGCGCAGGAATGTAGAATACCTGTTGAAATGATTGATAAACTCTACGAAATGGTAGTTTATGCAGGAAATGCTATTACAAATTACCAATGGAGAGGTCCTGCAGCCGGAAACAGAGGTGGTTGGGTTGTAGGTAGAGCTATGAATATGCTTTTAACGTTTACCGGTTCTATTGGGTCTGTTGGTGGTACAGGATGGCACCACTGGCATGTTATAGACGTAGGTGATAAAGGCGGTGATGCTTGTATGGCAGACAAACCAGACCCGGTAAAAGTTTGGAACGAATTACACTGGCCACCAGAATGGCCATTGTCTTCTTATGAGCTTAGCTATATATATCCACATCTTTTGATGGATGATGAATGGAGAAAGAAATGGCAAGAAAAAGGATTAAAGATTCCGGATAAGGTAGAGGTATGGTTTTCAAGAATTTACAACCCTGTATGGATTAACCCGGATGGGTTTAGATGGGTAGAAGCATTAAAAGATGAAAATAAATTTGGTTTAACAGTTTATATGTCTCCAAACTGGGCTGAAACAGCATTCTACTGTGATTATATACTTCCAATGGGATTAGCCGGAGAAAGACACGACCAGCATTCTTCAGAGACAAAGCCTGAAAGATGGACAGGATTTAGACAGCCAGTTTTAAGAGTTGCACTAATGAAGATGGGATGGAAGCCAAACGACCCGGCGAAAGCTACATTGGAAGCACACAAAAAAGTAGGACTTGGTGAAATTTGGGAAGAAAATGAATTTTTCATCAATCTTGCATTTGCAATAGACCCAGACGGAAGCCTTGGAATAAGAAAATACTGGGAATCAAAACAAAATCCAGGAAAGCCGGTTACAATTGAAGAGTACTACAATGCAGCGTTCTCAAAACTTCCTAAGCTTTCTGAAGTCTGCAAACAGCTTGGTATAACTCCATATGAATACATGAGAGATAGGGGAGCTTGGACAGAAGAGACAAACATCTACTATGTGATGGAAAGACCATTGCCTTATGACCAAGAAAAAGGTGTTTACAAATATAAAGGAAAAGAAATTCCAAAATCTGCTATCAAGATAGATGAAGAGCTTGGTATTGTTTATGCAGAAGAAGAGGGCAAGAAGCATACAATCGGCGTATACAAAGATGGAAAAATTCTCCAAGGATTCCATACTCCTTCTGGACACATAGAATTTTACTCACCAACGTTAAAAGACTGGAAATGGCCTGAGTATGCAGTTTTATACTATCCGAAAAATAAAGAACAAAGACAAAAAATGATCCATATCGTTAGCCAAGTGCACCACGACTACATTGTGGAAGAGAATGCATTTGTATTAAACCCAATTTACAGACTTTCATACTTAATCCACACAAGAAGTATTAACGCAAAGTGGTTGATGGAAATAGGACAAAACCATAACCCATTATGGATTTATGAAAAAGATGCTAAAAGACTTGGAATCAATAAAGGAGATGCTGTAAAAGTTTGGGTTGTAGATACATTAACAGGCATTAAAACTGGATACTTTGTAGCAATGGCAGTTCCAACCCAAGCAACAAGACCGGGTGTTGTAGCATGTTCGCACCACAACGGAAGATGGAGACTCGTAAACGAAGTAAAAATAGACGGATTTAAACATCCGCTTGGTGTAATGAGATTAGGTTCTGTACTTGTTGATATTAAAAACGAAGGCTCTAAGTATTTTATGAGAACAAAAGAGGGTGTAAAACCATTCAAATCATGGCAGTTCCCAGAATTTAATAAAGATACAGAATTGATCTGGTGGAAAGGAACAACGGGAGTATTCCAAAACGCTGTATTCCCAGCAAATCCAGACCCAATAAGCGGTATGCACTGCTGGCACAAAAAGGTATTAATAGAAAAAGCAGGTCCAGAGGATAGAATAGGTGATGTATTTGTAGATATTCAAAAAACATTTGAAGTTTACAAAGCTTGGAGAGATCAATTAACAAGACCAGCACCAGGACCGGGCGGACTTAGAAGACCAAAATGGATGCCAAGACCATGGGTTCCATTAGCAGACGAAGCTTATAAAATGCCAGGGTCTGAATCTTAATATATTAACCATAAACAGGGACAGTCTTAAAAAGGCTGTCCTTATCTTGTTATAGTTTAGTATCAAATAAACCTTGAGAGTGTTCCAAAATTTCACAAGTTTACCTTTATCCGTCATCCTCCTGAGGACGTAAGTCCGAAGAATCTCCTCTTTTGATTTTTGACTTGAAAAGAAAAATAGGAGATTCTTCGCACGGCTGCAGAATGACAATGTGGATTTTTGAGGCAGTCTCAAAATTAGTTCTTGATTTACAATGCCATCAATATTTTCTGTCTAAGTTCTTCTAATTTTTCTCTATCTTCAGTATTTTCTATTTTCTCTAAAAGAAAATTTATAAATCTCAATACTTCATTTTTAGAGGAGCAAGTACTGTAAAACTTAGTTTTAATATTAAAAAAAATATGTATCACCTTAGGATAAAAGAAATCGAAAGAAAATAAACTAAGCAAGAGGTTTCTAACTAATGAAAGGTTATCTGTAAATATAATATGATAGACATTCTTAGAAGTAATATAAATTTTTATCTTTAAATCTTTTTGATCTAAATTTATGCTTCTATTAAAAGGAGGTAGCCATTTGATAAAAGCATTTTGAATGATTTTATTTTTGTAAACCTTGATGTATTTCAAATTAAAGAGAGTTAAAGAAAGATTTAAAAAACCTATACTTACTAAACTTCCCATTATACCAAAAATTAAATAAATGTAGTGAGCATAATAGGTTGGCTCTTCTTTAATTTTGTATATAAGAAAAATTGTAATAGCTGTCATTGAAATTGCTGCAACTAAAATAAACACAAATAATAATAATTTTGCAAAAATTGATATTAAGCTAAAATTATTTTTTAGCACTGTAATTGGTTCATCATCTCTTAGTTCAGCAAAATTTATTTTTTTAAATGTAAATCTTCTGATGAATTTATTTTTTGATTATTATTTTGCATTTTTGCTGATATTAATTCTCTTGCAAGAACGAATGCGGCAAGTCCAATATTAAATACGAAATAAACAGCAAATACACCCAGTAAAACATAACCAGAAGTAGAATCTTTGTACAATTCATAGAGTGAGAGTGCAGGGTTTCTGTCTCTAATATAAACCTTGTGTATCTTACCTAAGCTTCCACCTCTACCGCCTTTTGCAAAAGACGGAAATGAAAAAAATAGAATAAAACTTATCACAAATGCTAAAAGTTTTCTTAATAAGTTTTTCATATTGTTTAGCTAAATAATTTTTGATGGTTTAACTAATCAAATCTTGAAGATAATCTATATCAAAAATCTCTATTTTACCCCTTTCTGTGTCTAATATTCCTTCTTTTTTCCATCTGCTTATTACTCTAATTGCTGTTTCTACCGTTGTTCCTGCCATTTCTGCTATATCTTGTCTTGTTATTGGAGCATTTATTACTACGTTATCGCCTTCTTTCTTTCCAATCTTGTCAACAAGTTCAAGAATAAGCGTTGCTATTCTTCCTTCTACCTTTTCAACAGCTAAGCTTTTAAGTCTGTCATATGCTTCAAGAATATTTTTAGTAAGCTCGCACGTTATTCTTACTGCTAAAGCAGGATACATTAAAAGCAGTTTTAAGAAATCTTGATTTGATATATATAAAACTGTTGTATCAATTAAAGCTTGAGCTGTATAAGTATTAACAGGTGGTCTGTTATCTTTCATAACAAGCCAGCCGAAGCTCTCGCCTTTTGTTGCAAGTCTTAGTATTACAGTTTTGCCTTCGTTCGTTTCTTTGATTAGCTTTACTATTCCATCTATCACAAAGTATATACCCGGCTCTTTATCTCCTTCATAGAATATGTATTCACCTTTCTTAAATTTCTTTGCAACAAAGAACTTTTCTATATTCTTCAACTCTTCTTCTTTAAGCTCTTTAAATAGGTCTAATTCTTTTAGAGTCTCTATTTTATCTATATTTATCCTTTCTCTTTCTCTCTTCATCATTTACCCCCAAATTTTATCTAACTTTTGGCAAGCTGCCGAGAAGATATTTTAAATAATTGTCTGTAAATACAAATCCACCACCTATGTAAAAGCCTCTAACAGAACTGTTTATTAAATCAGAGCCACCAAATTTTACAAATATTGGATAACCACTAAATCTGTACTCAAGCCCAATGTCTAACTCAGGATTGTTTGGCTGATTTATCAAATCTTTTCTGTTAAATTTATAAAGGTCTGACACTAATCTCAAATTATCGTTTAATACTATATCTGCACCAAGGTCTGCTGAAGAGTCTTTAATACCAAAACGAGCCCAAAGCTGTGTAGAGCCAAGTGTTAATATTTTTCTTGCATATTGAAGGTCGAAAAGTATTCCATATTTTTTAGTTACGTATGTTGTAGTTGTTCCGTTTGAAGTAATTTCTTCTTTTTTATCTACATAACCTTGAGAGTTAGAAAGTATTCCAACATAGTAGTATCTGTCATCTGTTGGTATAAATCTAAATGCTGCACCAGCTTTTGAATCATCGTTTCCTGTATGTTTCTCACCTTGCATGATAACTTCAAGATTTGACTCTTTTACAACTTTAAACGGCTCTGCGAATGATTTTACACCCTCATTTACATTATTGTATAAATCATCTTGATTTACTAATTTTCCAAGAGTTCCTTTTCCTTCGTTAACTTTTGCCAAAAGTTCGTTTAAGTTTTGGGATGCTTTTCTGATATTTTCAATTGAGAGTTTTAAATCTTGTCTATTTTCACTAACGGCTTGTTCTATTTGTGTAGCTGCCTTATCTACAGAATCAAGTGTCTTTGGAGCTTTTTCTTTCAATGCAACAGATAGGTCTTTTAAGTTAGCGATCAACTTTCTTATATCTTCTCTGTTTTCTGCTGTTATATTTTTAGTGTTTTCAAGAGTTTTGTCTAAGTTTTGAATAATGCTTGGAAGCTGTTGTCTAATATCTGCTGTAATCTGTCTGATATTAGCTATAGACTGTCTTATATCTTCTTTGTTTTCTACTACAACATCATTTGTGTTTGAAGCAAATTTATCAAAGTCTTCTATGAGTTTCTTTAATCTATCATCACCGGTGGCTTTGTTTAAGTTATCCATTAGCTGAGCAAATTTTTGCGCTGCAACATTGATTTGATTTATCATCTCTTCCGTTGAAGCAATTTTTGCTTGATTTTGGATAACCTGATTTTCTGCTAAATTGCCTGTGTTAGGACTGCCCGGGTCTATATAAATATACTTATCCCCCATTAAACCATAAGTTCTAATTGAAACAGTTGCATTTTTGTATAAGGGTATTTCTTTTTTTATCTTTAAGAGTGCTTTAACTTTTCCATTTTCAAAGGTTATATCTTCAACTCTACCTGCTTTTACACCTAAAACCTGAACATCGGCACCCTTAGATAAACCCTGAGCATCATCAAAGTAAACATAGTAAGTCTTAAAAGATTGGCCTAACTCTTTGCCGCTAAATTTTATAATCAAATATCCTGTTAGAATTGATACTAATAAAACAAATATTCCTACTTTTTGTGAAGTTTTCATTTTTATTTCTCCAAAATAGTTTCTTCTACTTTCATTCCAAAGTGTCTTCCAGCCTCTTCTACATAGCCGACAATTTCATCCCCGACTTTTAAATCTACCACAGATATAGGCGTTCCGTCAGGTTTTACAACTCTTATTGTCTCTGCATTTTGTAGTACTGCTGATAGTTTTTTTCCTTCATATTCAGCTTCTATTAAAAGCATGGGTCTTCTTTCTACCTTAGCCCTTCCTACATAGACAACCCTTCCGTTTCCGTTAAAGTCATATATCATAACTTCTTTTCCTGCTGAAAGCTCACTTAAATAGGTAGTTTTTCCATTTGGTACTCTTGTATACATATGAACCGCGCCGGCATTAACTCTAAACGGTCTTGAAGCTACGTATTCAGATTCTTCTGTTTCTCCATGAACTAAAATCATTCCGGCTGAAGAATTTCCGACAAGCATTCCTTCACCACGTTTTAAAAGAGAAGTCGTATCTACCGCAACCCTATCACCCATTCCAATAGGTTTTATTGCTGTCACTTTTGCTTTAATAAAGTTTAATTTTTCAGTATCTTCTTTAATAACCTTAGCTACCTTTTTAACTTCGTTTATATCTGTTGTTGTTAAAACAACGCCTTTAACTCCCTTTTCAAGAATGCCAACAGAAGTTTTTGCTTCTTCTGAATTTTTTACAATTGAGTATATGTTGGGAGATTGGGCAATTAAGTTTTCAAGTGGAATGATAGTCCAATCTGTTGTTTCTACGATTACTTTTTTACCACTTTTTGCAAGATTTGCCGCCTTTTCCTCATCGGCTTTATTTTCTATTTTTACTATTACAAAATCATCAGAAAGATTTCCTTCTTTGTCTTGGACTATCAATTTAACTCTTCCAAGCTTTTTTATCTCATTTGCTTGTTCTTCTTTTATTAATATAAAATCAACTCCAGATTCTATCGCAGTTGTTATTACAGCTTTAGGAACGTTTCTTGCATCAAGAATAAACTCTTTCATTCACTCTCCTTAACTAAGTTTATGGTTTTCTTAATTTTATCACAAAATAATTATGATTACCATTAAAATGGTATAATTAAAAAACTAATAAAGCATCGTTTGAGGTGGTTGAATGTTAGATATATATTTAAATCCAAAAAAATCTATGGAAAACTTAGAGATTAAAGGCTACTTTGAAATGTTTTTAAAATATATTCTTCCTTTCTCTTTCTTTCCGGTGCTTGGATATCTGATTGGTTTTACAGTTTTAAAGTCAAACTATGTTTCTTCTATAAACCAGTTTTTAGACATGCTTAAAAATGACCCAAAGGCTGATAAATCAACTATTGACTATATGAATTTAATTTTAAACATGCTTCAAAATAATGATTTTAATAAAATTTTAATTTTCTTATTGATTGTATGGGTATTTGAAACTTTTAAACCTATATTTTTAACAGGTTTAACTTACTTTTTTGGCAAATCTTTTGGCGGCGAGGATAATCCAATGAAAGTATTTAACCTTGTAGTCTATGCTGTTATACCCGTTTATATATCTGAAATTATATATATGATAAATTCTCCATTAACTGCTATTGTGTTGTTTCTAAGCAGCTTCTATATGTTTTACATTATTTATATAGGAAGTGAAAAGATTTTAAAAGTTCCTTCAGAAAATTCTAAAAACTTTCAGTTTATAGTGGTACTTATTATCTTTTATGTAATATTAAGTGGAATTTTAGGAATGCTTCAAACTAAGCTTATTCAGATGCTAATTGGCTAATTTAATTTACAAGTTGTGCCGGTTTGGAGAAAATTTAGATTGAAAATGCTGTAAAAATTTTTGTAAGTTTACTTTTTTGTCATTTTGAGAACGTAAGTCTAAAAAGGGTCTACTCTTTTGGTTTTTTGAAAAGAAAAAGCAGGAGATTCTTCGCCAGCTGCAGAATAACAGTGTATATTTTTGGAACAGTCTCGGTTTAAGTTGTCTTTTTCTTATCCTCAGGATCGCTTATTAAATTTTTTAAAAATCCCTAAATACAGACTTTACTTCCTAAACTCCTGCGGGTCTACGTTATACTTTTTCAACAATTTTTGAAGAGATTGTCTTTCTATGTTTGCAAGTTTTGCTGCTTGTGATATGTTACCTTTAGTAAAAGATAATAGATTTCTTAAATACTTAGTGGTAAAGTTTGTATCGTTCATTTTCTTTGCCAAGTTATAGTCAAAAATCATTGCATGTTTATCTTCAATTCCGGTTATCTCTTTTGGCAAATGGTTTAATTCTATAAATTGCCCCTTTGCAAAAGCGATTATACATGCTTCATTTACAACGTTTTGAAGTTGTCTTACATTTCCAGGCCAAGAATAATTTATAAGTGCTTCTAATGCATCTTTTGAAAAACCTTTAACATCGGTGTTGTATTTTTTATTAAACTCTTCTAAAAAGTAGTAAGCAAGAACGGGGATATCCTCTTTTCTTTCTCTAAGTGGGGGAATTTCTATTTTTATACCCTCTAATCTATAGTATAAATCTTCTCTAAACTTTCCTTGATTTACCAATTCTTTTAAATCTTTGTTTGTTGCTGCAATAACCCTTAAATCTACTTTCTTAGCACTTACATCGCCTATCCTTCTAACTTCCTTATCTTGCAAGAATCTTAAAAATTTTGCTTGAAGGTCTAATGGAAGCTCAGATATTTCATCTAAGAAAATCGTTCCACCGTCTGCAAGCTCTAAAATACCCGGCCTATCTTTTTCTGCACCGGTATATACCCCTTTTTTAGCGCCGAAGAATTCTGACTCCATAATATCCTTAGAAATAGCAGCACAGTTGACCGGTAAAAAAACATTGTTTTTTCTTTGACTTGCTTCATGTATTGCTCTTGCGAAAAGCTCCTTGCCAACGCCGCTTTCTCCATGTATAAGTACAGTAAAATCAAAGTTTGCGATTTTTATGGAATAATCAATAATTTCTTGCATCAATGAGTTGACCGTTATTATATTTTTAAACTTGTCCCTTGACTTGATGATGTTCAATTGAGACTTATAATGCTGACTTTCTTTAATTGTCTTAGTCTTTTTAACAGCATCCTCTATTAACTTCCAAATCTTTCCATCATTAAAATCCACAGGTTTAGATATGTAATCGTATGCTCCATTTTTCATGCATTCTACTGCTGTATCAACGGTTCCGTAGGCTGTAAGTATAATAAAGCTTACAAAACCATTATATTTTCTAATCTCTTTTAGAAATTCATTACCGGCAAGACCTGGCATTTTTAAATCAGAAATAATAAGGTCATAATCATTATTTTTCACCATCTCTACAGCTTTAACAGGATCAGATTCTATATCTACTTTATATCCTTCTTCCTCTAATATTTCCTTAAAAGATACTAATAAATCCTCTTCATCATCTACAACTAGAATATATCCCTTTTCCATCATTCGCCCTCTTCCTCATTATACATTGGGAATATTAAAATAAATTCGGTTCCTTCACCTTCTTTACTGCTGACTAACATTTTACCACCATGGTCCTGAACAATTCTATAACTTACCGCAAGACCAAGTCCTGTCCCCTTTTCTTTTGTCGTAAAAAATGGCTCAAAGATCTTATCCATTATTTCTTCTGGAATTCCTTTTCCTGTATCTTTTATTACAACTTTCACATTTCCATCTCTTCTTAAAGGAATTATTTTTATTGTTATCTTACCTTTATTTTCTATAGCTTCTATTGCATTTAAAATTAAATTAATAAATAGTTGTATTAATGCATTCTTATCACCTTTTACGTAAACATCTAATAGTTTTTTTGAAAATTGTATATCGCTTCTTTGTGTTTGCAGAGTTGCTAATTTCATTGCTTCTTCAACAGCTTCTTTAAGATTTACTTTTTGAGCTTTTGTATAGTATGGTTTAGAAAAATTCAATAATCTTTCTATTATGTCTGTCGCTCTAATTACATTTCTTTCAATTCTTTCGATCGATTCTAAAATGTTATCAATATTATCAACATTCGAACATAATTTTTGAATCCTTCTTTTTACCATAAAGGCACTTTGGTTTATAATTGCTAATGGATTTCTTATCTCATGTGAAATACCAGCAACTAATCTGCCAATAACTGCAAGTTTTTCCGACTGTATAATTTGATTTTCCATTTCTTCTTTTTCCGTAACATCTTCAAAAACAATAACCATACCATTTAATGCTTCTTCAGAAGAGATTGGAAATGCTTTTACCTCGAAAATTCTGTTTGATGTTTGGTCTTTAATTTTTGTTTCAAATTCTTTTTTTGTATAAAAGACATCTTCTAAATGTACTTTTATTGAGTTAAAAAGTGGGAAAACTTTAAATAAATTTTTGTTAATTGTAATTTCATGGCTTGTAAACTTTCTTGCAAAATTGTTTAGAATTTCTATGTTAAAATCTTTATCTAAAACTACAATACCTATATTCACAGCTTCTATAGTTCTATAAATTAAATCCCTTAATTTAACTATTTCTAAAAAGTAATTTGTTTTTGCAATAATGTTTGAGATAGAGTTAGCATACGTAATCAAATACTCAATTTCCTCTGGTGTTAAGGAGGTTTTAGAATAAACCACCAGATAACCCAAAAGACCTTTTTCATCTTTTAAAGGTATATAAATTAGCTTTTCATTCTCTAAAGTTGAGACGGTAGTTTTATCTTTCATTCCTTCGGTAATAATCTTTAAATTTGGGATAAAACCTCCTTTCTTAGATAAATTTTCATTTGAAATATATATGTATGCACCAGCGTATCCTAAATCTATCAAACCTTCTACAATTTTTTGTGCCATTTCATTTAAAGAAATCTCTTTTATAATAAAAGTATTAAGCTTAAATAACTCTTTTAGTTTTTTATAAGCTAACTGTAATTTAAGCTCAAGTTTTTCGTATTCTCTTTTTACTTCTATCTCTATTGTTCTTGCAATTTTCTTCTTAAACTCCTCTTGATTTTCTTCTAAATTTTCTTTATATTCCAAAATTTTTAAATATACAAAAAATAGTAAAATTAAAGCAATGCCGTAACTAAAGAAATTTAAATTTATTAAACTTAAAATAAAAGATACAGAGATAACACTTAACCAAATTTTTTCAATGGTTTTGGATTTTTGATTTAAAACTACCAATCCTAAAAAATAAAAAGCTTTTATAAATTTGAAATCTTGGAAAAAATTAACAATCAGTGTTAAGCTGATATAGTAAGCGATGACAATGAATAGTATTTTAACATCCTCTTTTTTAAATTTTGCATGAAGTATTAAAGATAAGAAAAATAAAGATAAAATATCAAAATTTATTCCTTTATATTTGAGTAGATAATCTATAATATATGTTAAAATAGCTGATATGATAAAGACATCTTTTCGTTTAATTGTATTTGTAAGAAAGGAGATTAAAAAGTAAACTATGGTTATTACAATAACCGCTTCCAATTTATAAAACCTTCACAATTATGCTTTTTTTCATAGAAAATTACCTGGATTTTATTAATGTAATATTATACAAAATTTATTGACGAGGAAATAAAAATGAATTTAAAAGAGATAAAAGAAATTGCGAAAAAGTTCACACCAGAAGAAATTGAAATGTGTATAAATGAGACTCTAAAAAATGGCGAACCTTCTCCTCAGGAATGTAAGGTATCCGGTGATATAGTAGAGAAGTTAAACACCTTAGCAAAAGCACAATTTGTTAGAGAGCTTGTAGAAAAAGGATACAGTGAAATAGATGCGATCAGAGAACTTGCAAGAAAGATTAGAGAAATTCAATCAATTAAATAAAAGTGGAAAGACTAAAATTAATAAAAAAATGTTTTAAAACTTTAATTAAGTCTAAAAATTAATTAACCTTTTATTTTCGTATTGTACCATGAGAACAATCTCCTCCCTTTCTTACCTATTACTTCTAACTTCTTATTTTCTCATTTTTTAAATGATAAGATCTCTTAGATTAAAGTTCTCAGAATACCAAAGCCACCTAATGCTGTCATTCTGAGCATAAGCGAAGAATCTCCTTGCTTTCTTTTCAAAAAAACATTAAAAATGAGATCCTTCACTACGTTCAGGATGACAGGAAAAGGTTGAATGATAAACATTAAAGGAAGGATTCCTTCTCATCTCTCATTCAAATAGTTCAACACATTCTTAAAATCTGACGGAATTGGTGCGTTTATTTCTATTTTTTTATTTAAGTAAGGATGCATCAAAACTAATTTGTATGAATGAAGCATCTGTCTTGCTACTCTTTTTACTAAATTATTCTCAAACTTTTTAATACCATAAATTTTATCTCCAACGATAGGATGTCTTATACTTGCAAGATGTTTTCTTATCTGATGTTTTCTTCCAGTTTCTATTCTTACTTGAAAGTATGTAAAACCATTTCCTTTGTTTAAAACTTTTAAATGAGTAATAGCCTGTTTTCCATCTATATCTTGATTGATTGTAAAGTCTTTAAAGCTTGCTTCGTTATGAGATATAGCCAAGTAAATTTTTAAAACGTTCTTATCTTCCCATATCTCTTTGAATTTTTCAAAGATTTTATAATCTTTTGCAAAAATTAAAACACCGGAAGTTTCCTTATCAAGTCTATGAATTGCTTTTATTTTATCGTTTTTCAACTTCTTTCTAAGCATATCTTCTGCAGATGAGTTTTCTTTATCGCTTACGATTGTTGGTGGTTTATCAATTGCAATGATATAATCATCTTCATACAGTATTTTTAAATCATTTTTTGGCTCACTTTGAACTATCTCGACTACATCCCCCGGTTTTAGATTATGTGATGCTATCCAAACTCTTTTGTTGTTTACAATAACATTTCTACTGTCAATAATATCTTTTGCTTGATTTTTTGAAATATTTAAGCTTTCAGCTATAAAATCTTTTAATGTTTTTGGTGAGTTTACTGTGTATCTTTTAAGCATTTTTTCTCCTTGAATTTAAAGAGAGCATAGGTCTGATAGTTCTATTTTTTCTGTCTTAATATCTCCAACAAGCATATTTTTCAGCTTATCAAAAGCATGAGACTCATCGGTTATAAAAATCTTTCTTTTTCCTGTCTCTTCAATGTTTAGTTTTATGTTTTTTAAATGTTCCACTATCGCTACAGATGAATCAACTATATTTAAATGCGGATACAAATCCTTTATTGTGTTTTTCAAAAGTGGATAATGGGTACATCCAAGTATAAGTGTATCAATTCCTGTTTTAACAAGGTCGTCAAGATACTCTTTAACTGTTAGCTTTGCTACTTCATTATCTATCCAGCCTTCTTCTACCAATGGAACAAACAACGGGCAAGCTTTTTGATAGATTTCTAAATCTTTATCCAAGCTTTTTAAAGTCTCAAGGTAAGAATTGCTCTTTATAGTCGCTGACGTGCCTATCACGCCAATTTTTTTATTTTTACTTACTTTTACAGCTGATTCTGCTCCCGGCTGAACTACGCCTATCACAGGAATCGGTAATATTTCTCTCAATGTATCAAGTGCATATGAAGAGGCTGTATTACAGGCTATTACTATTGCATCTACGTTATAATTATGATACAGATAACTAGCACATTCTACAGAATATCTGATAATCGTCGTTTTTGATTTGTTTCCGTATGGAACTCTTGCCGTATCTCCAAGATAGTACAAATCTACCTTTGGAAAGCTTGCAGCTATCTCTTTAAATACGGTAAGTCCACCTATCCCTGAATCAAATACACCAATCGGCATTTATTGTTTTATTCCTTCTGCTGTATATTCTACCCGTGGAGCATCAGACCATAACCACTCAAGCTTATAATAATCTCTAAGCTCAGGCAGAAATATGTTAATCATAATATCTCCGTAATCTACGGCAATCCATCTTCCTTCTGTATATCCTTCCAAGTGGTGAGGTATTACTCCGTATTCTTTTAAACCACCTATGATATTATCTGCAATTGCCCTAGTATGTATCGGCACTGACCCTGTTATGATAACCATGTAATCTGCAATAATAGGATTGATCTTTCCTATTTCAAGAGTTACAATATCCTCGCCTTTTTTCTCTTCAGCTTTTTCAATTATCTTTTTTACAATCTCTAAGGTTTCCATCTCACCTCTTTAATTAAGGATATCTATTTTTCTTAATAATTTTTGCAAATTACTACTTTTTTCAAGGTTTTTGACTTCTGTTAAGTACTTAGAATCTGGAAATGCTTTTGAAAAGTTTTCTATAATCTCTTTTGCTCTCTGCTTTGATTCTTCTATTCTTGTTAGATATACGTTTAGTTCTTGCTCAAGAATTGCCTTTCTATTAATAAGTATATTTTTAGATTCTAAATCTTTCTCTTCATTGATTTTTTTATCTAATTCTTTTATTTTTTGTCTTAATTCGTTTATTTCTCCTACATACTGATTTTCTGCATTAATTAAATTATATGCAAGTTTGTATGCTACATAGTCTTTTTCTATGTAACCTTTGTAGTTTGTATAAGCTTCCTGATAGTATACAGAAGCTGAGTATGGCTTTCCATACTTTTCGTATGTTTCTGCAATATACAAAGTGTGTTTAGCTTTTATTTCATTTATTTTCTTTAAAATCTCTTTTGCTGCTTTAACATATTTACTATCTGGATAGCTTGAAATTATCTCTTCTGCTTTTTCTTGTGCTTTGTTTACATAGGTCATATCCCTTTTATAGTCTGGAGACACAAAAAGGTAAGATATGGCAAGCTTATATAAAGCTTCCGGCACTTTTGGAGATGTTGGAAATAGTGCTATAAACTCCTCAAATTCTACTATTGCATCTATATATTCTTCTCTGTTGTAGTAAGAATCCGCTAACGCAAATCTTGCCTCCATGATTTGATCAGGTGTTAAACCTTGAGATTTAAAGATTGCATTTTTAAGCTCTTCTTTTGCCTTTTTATACTCACCTTTTTTATAAAGTTCAAGACCCTTACTTAGTTTTTTCTGACCTTCATAGAGTTTTTGCCCTTTATCTGCACAAGAAGCTATTACTAACCCTGAAATTAAAAATACAACGATTTTTTTCATAATACTTTTTCAACCTCAAATTTATCTAACTGCATTTTATTATTATACTCTATCTCTACAAACTCTTTTAGTTTTAAATTCTCCAATAAATTGTCTACAGCTTTAGAAAGCTTTGGATTTATAATAATTTTCATTTTTGCAAATGGTTTTAGTTTATTAATTGTCTTTTCAAGCTCAAACATTACTACATCTTGAGATTTTATATATCCTCTTCCATAACAATGCTGACAGTAATCTGAAAGCTGTTTTATAAGACTTTCTTCAAGCTTCTTTCTTGAGAGTTCTAAAAGCCCAAGCTGTGTTAATCCTTTAATCTTTACAGGTCTTTTATCTTTTTTAAACTCTTCTTTAAGTCTTTCCACGATAACTTCTTTATGCTCTTGATTTACCATATCAATAAAATCTATAACAACTATTCCGCTTAAATCTCTAAGTCTTATTTGTCTAACAATTTCTGGAATCGCTTCTAAGTTTATTCTGAATGCCGTTTCTTCTAAATTCTTCTGTTTATGACAGCTTCCGCTGTTTACATCAATAACTACCAACGCTTCTGTTTCTTGAATTACAAGATAAGAACCACTTTTTAGATATGCATAAGGTGATAGGATTTTATTTATCAGCTTGTCTAATTCATATTCATAGAATAACGACTCTTTTCTTTTTCTGTATGGAGTCATTTTTATGTTTGCATTTGGAAAATTTTCTGATACAAACTTTTTAATCATCTTTAAGATAGACACATCATCTGAAATTATTTCGGAAAATGAGCCTGCATAATCTCTTAAAATTGCAAAGGCTTTAAACGGTTCTTCATATATTATAGAAGGAGCTTTTTTCTTATTATAATCTTTTTGGATTTGGTTCCATAATTCTATAAGAAATTTAAAATCTTCTAAAATTGCTTCATCCGGTGCATCCTTTGCGGCGGTTCTAATGATTAATCCAAAATTTTCTTGATTTATTTCATGCAATAGATTTTTTATTCTTTCTTTAATTTCATTCCTTTCGTCATTATCTTCATATTTTGATGAAATAGAGATTTTGCCTTTGCTTTGAGGAAGTAGTACTAAATATTTACCCGGAAGAGAAATTTTACAGGAAAGTTTTGCTCCCTTTGTACTAACCGGAGACCTTTTAACTTGCACCAAGATTGAAGAGCCTTTATCTATATTCTTACAAACTTCTTCACAAATATCTTTTTTTGGTAAGAAAGCTTCTTTATCCTCTCCGATATCAACAAAAAAAGCTTCCATTGCTTGGCTATATCTTAAAACCTTGCCTTTATATATACTTCCAGTTTGTTTAGATATCTCGATATCTTCTATCTTAAATTCAACGGGTATATTGTCTTCTAAAATGAGATAAAATGTATTCTTAATGCCTTTAGTAATGATTAGCTTTCTATCCAAAAAATACCTCATTGCTACTTATTTTTGAAATATAATTATAACACTTTAAGATTTTATTAAGATCCGAGGGTGTTCCAAAATTCTCGTAAGCTTGCTTTTCCGTGTAATTCTGAGGCTGTAGGCCGAAGGATCTCCTCTTTTTAAAATAAGAAAAAATGAGATTCTTCGCCGACTTCAGAATGACAATTTGGGTTTTTAGAACAATCTTAGATTCTAACCTAACAAAAAGAGTTCTTATATGATGCTACCCGCGGGCAACCGGAAACTGCTTGTAAAAATTCGTATTGTTAATGCTGCTGTGCAACCGGTAAAAGAATTTCTTTCCCCTCTTAATCACTCATCGTAAACAATTTTTGAATTGCCTTTACTTTCTTGTTGGTGGCTTGACTGTATTTGGAATTTTTAACCGCAGTGAGTATTAGGTCAGAAGCTAATCCTAAAAGCTACATGAAGAATCTCACACTTTTATAATCATAAGATTAACTTCAAACCTTCTAATCCGCCAACTTTTAAAGAAACTGCATTAATATTAGTAGGGACATCATAATCTCTTGGATTTATCCTTATCAAAAATCCATTTAGTAATCTTGCTATTCTTTCACTCGTTAGCCTTACAGTTGGTACCGCCTTTCCAGCTCCAATTTCAATAATAACTAACTTTTGATTTTTATTCTGAACTTTTTCAAGCCAAAGATTAAATCTAAATTCTTGTGCCTCTGTTCTGTGAAGAACCCATTGAAAATCATTAAACATCAGCACATTTGGTCTTGCCAAAGAGCCGCAATTTTTACATGTAGGTAGTGGTGGAAGAGCTTTAAAATTTTCCATATCAATATTAACATCGATTCCTTCAACACTCCATATTTCATCACTACAAGGCTCTACACATTGTAAATAATGAATACTGCCATGAATTTCAACAATCTTGTTTTCGTCAAAACCGGCTTTTTGAAATTGTCCATCAACGTTTGAAGTAAAGATAAAATAGTTTTCGTTTTTCTTTTTAACTAATTCTTTTAGAAGATAAAATCCTTGATGTGGTTGTGTTTCTCTATATAGCTTTAATCTATGTCCATAAAATGCCCAAGCTAATTGGGGGTCTTGTTTAAACCATCTTGGGTTTGCAAGCTCTTCAAACCTTAACCCAAGCTTCTTGGCTATCGGATATGCTCTCCAAAACCCTTCTGTACCTCTAAAGTCAGGAAGTCCGGAATCTACACCCATACCTGCTCCGGCAGTAATCAGTATCGCTTCTGCCGTCTCTATTTGCTGCTTAGCAATTTTTATTTCTTCCATTTTAGTTAGTCCTTTATAATTGTATAAGTCATACCGGTTTGGAAAAATTCCGATTCGTTTGAATTTATAATATCACAAAAGTATGTAATAGGTGATTTTTTGTTTAAACTATGATGAGGTCTTTCTGTGTTATACTATAGCATATATTGCAGCATCTTTTTTGATACATAACGATTTTTTAAAGAACAGAATTGTTATTTATATATGGTAGATTTTGATACACTAAAAGCTTCTACTGCAAGTTTTACTACAGTGTTTTAAAACAAATTCTACAACGAGGGTGTTCCAAAAATTTTCGTAAGCTTACCTTATCCTTGTCATCATGAGGCCGAAGGCCGAAGGATCTTTTTTTTGATTTTTGACTTGAAAAGAAAAATAGGAGATTCTTCGCTTCGCTCAGAATGACAATGTGGATTTTTGGAACAGTCTCAATTCTACAACTTGTAATCTAAAGATTATTTCTGGATGTTTTTCCATAACATCATCTAATTCTTTTACTTGTTTTAAAAGCTTTCTTTTATAATATTTTCCCATGTTTCTTTTAGCTTGTACAGATTCTTCGCCGGCTGCAGAATGACGAATAAGGTTATCCTCCCTTTAACGCTTATTAATCAACCTTTTCCTTGTCGTCCTGAGGCCGTAAGGCCGAAGGATCTCATTTTTAAATTTTATAAAAACCGCTAATTTCTCACACAAGGTATAATTTAGAACAATCTAAAACTTTCACTTTTGAATTAAATATGAACACAATCTTACACTCTAATATTTAATATGTAAAATCTAATATAAGTGTAATTATATTAAGCTTTACAGATTAAATATCAAAGTGTATATATTAAGAATATTTTTTGGATTAAATGAAAAACAATAGGATTTGTAAGCTATACATTAGATTGAAAAACAACAGAAACTTTTCCAGGTATCATTCCTTAAACTATAAAATTAAATATGTTGTAAAATTTTTATCCAAATAAGTTTAAATCAAAACAATTTGAATTTTTAAAACTTTTTATTGATTGGAGAGTGAATGAAAAATAAAGAAAATTTGCTAATAATCATGTTTGCATCAGCTTATTTATCCATCTCTGTATTCACAGGAGTTCTAATTTTACTTCTTCTATATGAGCTATATTTAATCATAAAAAGACAAATAAAATTAAATGGACATTTAAAGCTACCACTTTTTATGATAATTACGCCGTCTATTTTAAGCTCGGCAATCTATGGCAAACCACACGAAATAATAGGAGCACTGAATCAGACATTTTTTAATATTACATACTTTGCAAAAGATTTGTTCACACCATCATATGAGCTGTTTAGAAAGGTAAATTACACAATAGTTTTGTTTTGTAGTATTGAAGCAGTTGTTACTATTTACAATTACTCTAAAGGATTAGAAAAGCCAATTTGGGGTGGTGTATTTGAGATAGGCATTATCTTTGCTCTTGGAAGTTTGTCTTCTTTTACATTGTTCTTATTAGAAAAAGATATTAAGAAAAAAATACTATTTTTCATGCTTTTTATACTTTTTACTTTTTTAGTGTTTGTAACAGGAAAAAGAAATCCAATCCTTGGAATACTTGCTTCCTATGTTGTTTACTTTTTGATACTGCTAAAAATGTCAAATATTAGTAAAAAATGGATCTATGGAATGATTTCTGTCTTTTTGATTCTGTCTATCGGTGGTACATATTATGCTGTACAAAAATTTCCAAAGTATAAGTTATTATTTGAATTCGTCTTTCAGGGAAAGGAATTGACTGAGGAACAGTTAAACGAATTTTCAAGTTCAAGATGGGAAATTGGGAAAAAAGGTATAGAAGTTATAAAAAAAGATGTTGAAAATGGAAATATTCTTCCTCTACTTATAGGTCATGGGTATGCAGCGGGAGAAAGATTAGACCCTCCATCACCGGTTGGAAGGTCTTATGAATCTATCTTTTTAATCTCTGAACTTATAAATATTGGATTAATAGGTTTAATTGGAATAATGTTTTTAATGTATAGATTTTTTAAGTTTACCATTACTGTGAAACTTTCTGAATTTAATCAAATCGTAGGGCTACCCTTTTTAGTTTTCCCTGCATATTTTCTTGTAGGTGGAATATTTAGCGGTATGTGGGATGCAATTTTACCTTTGTATTTTCTCATGTTTGGAATTGCTGAAAATTATTATAGTGCCATAAAACAAGGTTAAAAAGTGAAAATTTATTTACGTTAGAAACTTTCATCCAAATTAATAGGTAGAATAATTGTTCGACTATTAAGCTTTCTTTGTCACCCTAAGGACTTTATCCCTGTTTTAGAGAGTAAATAGAGGCACAATTCATGAATTGTCTATACAGGGGATAGGTGAGAAGTAAAAGTACGGAGATTCTTAGCCAGCTGCAGAACGACAGCGTTGATTTTTGGAACAGTTTAAAATTAGCTATCTATTTAATCGTCATTCTGCAGTCAGCGAATAATCTCAATAAAAAGGAGATATGACAAAAAGATAAACTTGCAAAAAATTTTAGAACATTCTTAAACAATCTCTTGTAATACCTGCATTTTCTCTAATTTATCAATACTTTCTGATATTGCTTCAATCAATTTAGATTTTACTTCTTCATAATTACCAACAACTCTACACCCTGATGCATCTTTATGTCCGCCGCCGCCAAACTTACAAGCTATTTTCTGAACGTCAACCTCACCCTTTCCTCTTAAAGAAGTTCTCCACGTTTTTAAATCTTCCCTTTGAATCATTAAAACAGCAACTTTAACCGTATCTATACTTCTTGCAAAATTTACAAAACCTTCTGTATCTTCTTCTTTTGTATTTGTTTCATTTAAAAAATCCCTAAATACCGTCAGAACCGCTATTTGGTCGTTATGATAAAGCTCCAACGTAGAAAGTGTTTTAGTCAATAACTTTAAAACATTGATTTTATTCCTTTCAAATAGCATTTTTGAAATATGGTGCGGATTTGCGCCTTTTTTGACTAAAAATTCTGCTATTTCAAAGGTTTTGTCTGTTGTATTGTTGTATCTAAAAGAACCTGTATCTGTTATCAAACCCGCATATAATGCAGTAGCTATTTTTTCATCTATCAAATTTTCATCCCAATTTCTTAACACATAAGTCATTACAGCAGTTGTGGAAGGACTAAAATCATCTACGATATCATAAGTACTTTCAAACTCTCCACCAATGTGATGGTCTATTCTGATAATTTCATCAGCATAAATTTCTACACCGGCACGTTTTTTGCTTGACGCATCTACTAAAATAGCAACAGAAAATTTATGATTTATTGGTAGTTTTTTTATTTCATTTACTTCAGGCATAAAGTCGCAAACAAAAGGAAAATCATCTTTCATAGCCATTGTAACGTTCTTACCAAGTTTTTTCAAGAAAAGATAGAGGGCTATCATGCTACCGATTCCATCGCAATCGGGGTTTTCATGTGTAAATATAAGAATATCTTTTTCCTCTCTTTTGAGTCTTTCTATTATTGGAATTGACATTTCCATCTTTTTACCTCACAGATCCTTTTTTTCATAAGGACAGATATCAGAAACATAGCATTCTTTACATTTTGGTTTGTTTGCAGTACATATGTATCTACCAAATAGCACTAAGGCATTTGAGATATAAACCCAATTTTCTTTTGAAAAGAATTTAGCCAAATCTTTTTCTACCTTTTCCGGATTAGTTTGATTAGTTATTTTCAATCTTTTCGCAACTCTCTTAACATGTGTATCTACTACAATGGCAGGAATTTTATAAGCATTCACAAGAAATGCCGACGCTGTTTTCCTCCCAACGCCAGGAAGAGAAATTAATTCTTCTAATGTTTTTGGAATTTGTCCGCTGAATTTTTCTACAATTGCTTTAGCACATTCTTTTATAAGTTTTGCTTTTCTTCTATAATAACCGAGTGGTTTTAATATTTCTTCAAGGTCTTTTAAGTCTGCGTTTGCAAGGGCTTGGGGGGTTGGATATTTTTTGAATAAAATTGGAGAAACCTGATTGACTTTTTTATCGGTAGTCTGTGCTGACAGAATGATGACAATCAATAGTTGAAATTCATTTTCATAATTTAACTCTATCTTTGGGTCAGGAAAATGTTTTTTTAATCGTTCTATTAACTGCTGCTGTGTAAATGCCATCAGAATAAACTCTTTTGCTCTATCTTTTCTTCTTTAATTTTTAAATTACTTTTTTCTACATCTTTTAACAATGATTTAAATCCTAATTCTTGAAAAATCTGCTTTAGCTTTTCTAAGTCTGGTTTTGATTTTTTTAAGTCTTCTATTTTTATATTTATTTCAATGTTTGCATCTAATTTTATTATTTCTTTCATTCTTTGAAGCTGCTCTTTGTCTAATTCTTTGAAAGATTCTTTTAATTTGCCTTTTAATTTATCTACATTTTCTAATATACTCTCTAAACTTCCAAATTCTTGCAGTAAAGCAGCAGCAGTCTTAGGGCCAATTCCTTTTATACCGGGAATATTATCTACAGCATCGCCAATCATTGTAAGATAGTCTATAAACTGCTGCGGATAGATTCCGTATTTTTCTTTGATCTTTTCTCTATCTAAAAGCTCTTCTTTTACCGGATTAAAGATTTTTATATTGTCTGAAATTAGCTGATTCATGTCTTTGTCAGGGGTAACTATTATAGCTTCGTAGCCTTCTTTTTCTGCTTTTTTTGACAATGTAGCGATAATATCGTCAGCTTCGTAGCCGGGTATTTCAAGAATTTTTATTCCAAGAAGCTGGATTATTTCTTTTAATATTGGGATTTGTTGTTTCAAAGGGTTAGGAGTCTCTTTTCTTGTTGCCTTATACTCACTGAATTTTTCATGGCGAAGAGTTTTTCCGGGAAGGTCAAATGCAACGGCTACGTATGGAGTGTTAAAGACTGATAATGTTTTTAAAAGCATTCTTATAAAGCCGTATACTGCACCTGTTGGTCTTCCATCCGGAGCAGTCAGGGGTGGCAGTGCATAGTATGCTCTGTATAAATAAGATGAGCCGTCTATTAATAAAACTTTATTTTTCATTTTTCAGCATCTTAGCAACTTCTTTTGCAAAGTATGTGATTATAATATCTGCTCCGGCTCTTTTTATGGAGATAAGAGTTTCAAGCATAACCTTTTTTTCATCAATCCATCCAAGCTTACCGGCCGCTTTTATCATTGAATACTCACCGCTAACGTTGTAAGCTGCGATAGGTACGTTAAATGTATTTCTTAAATCTCTTATGATATCAAGGTACGGCAATGCTGGTTTAACCATAACAATGTCCGCACCTTCCTCTATATCAATAGCTACTTCTCTTAGGGCTTCTCTTCTGTTTGCCGGGTCCATTTGGTAGGTTCTTCTATCTCCAAATGCGGGGGTTGAATCTGCTGCTTCTCTAAATGGTCCATAGTAAGAAGATGCATACTTAGCCGAGTATGCCATTATTGGGATGTGTTTATATCCTGCTTCATCTAATGCTTCTCTTATAGTTTTAACAACTCCATCCATCATACCAGAAGGAGCTACCATATCTGCACCAGCTTTTGCATGAGATACTACTTGTTTTTTTGTATTTTCAAGAGTAAGGTCATTGTCTACATCATGGTCGTGTAGTACTCCGCAATGGCCGTGTGATGTGTATTCACAAAAACAAACATCCGTGATTACATACAGATTTGGATAATGTTTTTTAATATGCCTTATAGCTCTTTGGATTATTCCCTCTTCATTCCAAGTGTCCGAACCAACTTCATCCTTATGGGAAGGGATTCCAAACAGAAGCAATGCCGTAATCCCAAGATTTACCACTTCATCAAGTTCTTCATTGACTCTATCTAACGACCATCTAAATATTCCCGGCATAGATGGTATTTCTTTTTTAATATCTTTTCCATCTTCTATAAAAATTGGATATATTAGGTCATCAACCAAAAGATGATTTTCTCTTACAAGCCTTCTTATGTTTTCATTTTTTCTCAGCCTTCTTAATCTATTGACCGGAAACATTTTTTCTCCGGATTAGTAATTTCTTTCTGTTTTTTCAGATTCACAGACTTCTTTAACTTGGTCTTTAACTAATTTTCCATTTTCATAAATTTTCTCATGGACTTTATGACATTTTGTTTTTGCGTCATATCCAGCCGGTTCTGCCTGATATACAACTCTTCCGTCTTCAGTTTGATATCTTACCGGTTGGTTAGTTTGAACTGCCTCCAAAGCTCCTCTTTTTGATATTTCTGCTATTGTAGCTCCAGCTATGGCACCAATTACACCACCAATTACACCGCCTTTCCATTTGTTATTATTGGTTAAGATTGCTCCCGCTGTAGCTCCTGTAACTGCTCCAATTAAACCACCTTCATAAGTTGACTGGGAAGGTCTGTAAGTTTCTGCACAGCCTGTAACCATAAACGCTGTAAGTACTCCAAGTGCTACCACTTTTTTCATCTTTATTACCTCCATTTAATTTTCTAAAATACACTTAACTTGACATATTCCAATTATTATAGCAGTTTCCATTTTTAAAATGTAATCTCCCAAGGATAATGAAATAAAACCTTCCTTCCTAAGGTATTCAATCTCCTCTTCTTTAAATCCACCTTCATTTCCTATAAAAACTGACACAGATTTTAAAGTTTTATTCATAAGCATTTTAACTTTATTCTGCTTTTCTTTTTCATAAAATACAACTTTTAATTCATCATTACTTTTAATATTATATAATTTTATAGGTTTTTCAATAATCAATGGAAATGGTCTTTTACATTGTTTTATTGAGTTAAGGGCTATTCTTTCCCATTTTTCAAGTTTTTTGATTATATCTTGCTCTTTTACTGCTGAGTTTTTGGATATTACAGGAATTAGTTTATAAACTCCAAGCTGCGATAATGGCTCTATAATTTCATCTATCTTTGAAAGTTGGTTTGGCATACATTGGTACAATGTTATTTTAAATTCTTCTTCTTTAATGGGGATTTTTTCTATTGGCAGGGCTATAAGCTGATTTTTGCTAATATTTTCTACCTTAGCAAGATAAACATTCCCATCTAATGTATTGATTTCTATTAAATCATCTTGTTTAACTCTTAAAACCTTAACAGCATGATTGTATTCTTGGTCTTTTAAAACTAAATAATTACCTTCTTTTTCTCCTATGAATCTTGGCAGGCTCATCGGCTAACCTTTTAGTCGTAATGTAAGAATTTCTTAAATCTGCTAACATTATATCATTGATAATGTACCAAGTTTTAACGAATCAATTACCATTGTTAATCGTTATTCTGTAGCCGGCAAAGAATCGCTTTTATTAAATCTTTTGGCTGATATATCATATATTTTATACACCTTACAAAAACCTTAGACACTCTCATTTAATATTTCAAATATTAATCAACTTGACAATAACATACTAAACATTATATTATTATTTATCAATAATTTAAAAAGAGGTTATCCATGGAGCAAAAAAGAGATTATTATGAAATCTTGGGAGTAAGTAGAAATGCAACTCAAGATGAAATAAAGAAAGCTTATAGAAAGTTAGCAAGAAAATATCATCCGGATTTAAACCCAAACAATCCTGAAGCAGAAGAGAAATTTAAAGAAATAAACGAAGCATATCAAGTACTTTCAGACCCGGAGAAAAGAAGGATATACGACCAGTTTGGCCATGCAGGTTTAAGTGGAGGCGGAGTAAACTACGAAGATTTTGCAGGCTTTGGTGCGAGAGGCGGCGTTAATTTAGAAGATATTTTCAGAGATCTAGATGATATTTTTGGATTCTTTGGCGGTGGTGGAAGAAGAGCTTCTTCACAAGGCAGAAGAAGAGCTTATCAGCAAAGAGAAGATGGAGCTGATATTTATCAAACTATAACAATATCCTTAGAAGATGCTTACAATGGTACAACCATAGAGCTTGAAGTGCCACGTTATGTAATTTGTGAAGCATGCGGTGGAACTGGCGTTAAAGCCGGTTCAGATGTAAAAACCTGTCCAACCTGTGGTGGAATCGGAGAGATATATCAAAGCCTTGGCGGATTTATGAGAATATCTCAAACCTGTCCAACTTGTGGCGGAGCAGGGGTATTACAAGAACCTTGTCCGGTATGTAATGGAAGAGGACTTGTTATTAAAAAAGAAAAAGTTAAGGTTAGAGTTCCACCGGGAGTAGATAATGGCAGTAAATTAAGAATACCAGGAAAAGGACACAGTGGAAGATTTGGCGGAATTCCTGGGGATTTATGGGTAGTAGTTAATGTTAAACCACATCCGCTTTTTGAAAGAAGAGGAGACAACCTTTATTTAAATGTTAATTTAGCCGTTGCCGAAGCAATAGCAGGTACAGAGTTAGAAATACCATTAATCAATGGTAAAACAGAAAAGGTTAAAGTGTCTTCCGGAACACAGCCTGGAGATACGTTGAGAATACAAGGAAAAGGTATGCCAAGACTTAAACAATCAGGTTATGGCGACCTGATTTTACAGTTCAATGTTATTATTCCAAAGATAGAAGAATTATCAAAAGATAGTCAAAAATGTATAGATTTTTTAAAAAAAGACCAAAAAATAAATCAACGTTATTATCAAAAATTATAAGCTTTATTAAGAGGTGGAAGCCATGAAGACAAGAAAAGAAGAGCCGTTATTTATGATAGGAACAGTAGCAAAGATGTATAATATACACCCGCAAACACTAAGATTGTACGAAAGGGAAGGTTTACTTGTACCGTCAAGAACAAAAGGAAAAACAAGAATGTATTCAGAAAAAGATTTAGAAAGGTTGGAATTTATTCTATTTTTAACCAGAGAGCTTGGAGTTAACCTTGCCGGCGTAGATGCGATTTTACAGATGAAAAACCAAATAGAAGAACTTCAAAAACAGATAGATTTTTTACTTAATTACTTAAAAGAAGAGATAAAAACAAGATACAGCTCAGATGTAGAAAAACAAAATGAAGCATTGGTACATATACCAAAAGTGGAAATTGTGAAAGTTGAAGAGTATATTTATAAAAAATACAAAAAAAAGGATGAAAAATGAAAAAATTCGTATGTGAAATCCCATCTGATTTATTTGAAGTTTTTTTAGTAGAATTAAATGGGTATGGTGTAGAATTACTGAATAAAGATGACAAAGAAGTTTATTTTGCGATATACTCAGAAGATTCAAGCTATGAAGAGATAAAATCTATGATAAATAATATTTTTGAAGATTTAGGAGCCGGAAAAATAGTATTAGAAGAAGATATAAAAGAAGAAAATTGGGAAGAAGTCTGGAAAGAAAATTTTAAACCGATTGAAATACCACCTTTTATTATCTTACCTGAATGGGAAATATACGAAGGAAAAGATTTAATTCCTATAAGATTAAAAATTGCCATGGCTTTTGGAACAGGACTTCACCCTTCAACTCAAATAATGCTTTCTTTAATTCCAAAGTATGTTTCACAAGGAGATAAAGTAATTGACGTGGGATGTGGAACCGGAATTTTATCTATAGCGGCAGCTAAATTTGGTGCAGAGGTTGACGCAATAGATATTGAAAAAGAAGCAGTTGAAGAGTGTAAAATAAATGCTTGGGAAAATGGAGTTTCTATAAACTGCTGGCAAGGAAGTATAGAAGACATTTCAAAGACCTACGATGTAGTTTTATCAAACCTGCAAATGGAAATTTTTGATAAATATTTCAAAGACTTAAAAGATAAATTTAAAAAATACTGGCTTATTTCAGGAATTTTTAAAGATGAGAAAGAAAAGATAATAAAGATGTGCCAAGATAATAATTTAGATATAATAGAAGTACAATCAAAGCCAGAAATCGGAAAACCGGATGACTTATGGCATGGATTTGTTATCAAACATAAATAAATACATAGACCAATCGGCATTAAAGCCAAACCTAACATATCAAGATATAATCAATCAATGTGAAGAAGCTTTAAAATACAATTTTGCATCGTTGTGTGTAAACCCTTCCCATGTAAAAGTTTGCCATGAAATTCTCAAAAAATCTCAAGTTAAAGTCTGTAGCGTTATCTCTTTTCCTTTTGGGCTGAGCAGTCCTGAAATCAAATTAAAAGAAGCTTTAAAAGCTGTTGAAGATGGAGCAGCAGAGCTTGATATAGTTTGGAATATCTCAGCATTTAAATCAAAAGATTTTGATTATGTTTTAAGAGAGCTTAAAAATATTGTAAAAGAAACAAAGCCGGCAATAACAAAAATCATTATAGAAACTGCATATTTAACTGATGAAGAAAAGATAAAAGCCTTAGAGTTAGTTATAGAGTCAGGAGCTGACTTTATTAAAACAAGCACAGGATTTGCTCCTACCGGTGCTAATGTTGAAGATATAATTCTATGGAAAAATCTAAGTAAAGATAGAATAAAAATTAAAGCTTCCGGTGGTATTAGAGATTTAGAGACGGCTATAAAATTTTTGCAAGCGGGAGCCGATAGGATAGGAACAAGCAGCGGAGCAAAAATAGTAGAGGAGGCTTTAAAAAATGTATACTGACGAAAGACAAAAAGAGCTGATAAAACTTACCTATGAATTTTTAAAACTTGATGTAAAGAAGTTAACAAAAGAGGAAGCTAAAAAAATAGTAGAAGATTTAAGAGAAGTTATAAGATTTCATGATTGGAGATACTACGTTTTAGCTCAGCCTGTAATTTCAGACTATGAATACGATAAACTTTTTAAACTGCTTAAAGATATTGAAAGTAAGTATCCAGAATTAATAACGCCAGACTCTCCTACTCAAAGAGTTCCGTCAGAGATAACAAAAGTTTTTCCACAGGTAAAGCATCTTACTCCAATGCTTTCTCTTGATAACTCCTACAATGAAGCAGACCTGAGAGATTTTGACAGAAGAGTTAGGGAGCTTACCGGACTTGATAAAGTTGAATATTCAGTGGAGCCAAAATTTGACGGTGCAGGAATTTCTTTAATATACGAAAAAGATTTATTTGTTAGAGGTGCAACAAGAGGAGATGGTGAAGTTGGAGAGGAGATAACAAATAACCTTAAAGTAATCAAAACCATTCCATTGTCTGCTAAATTTTCTCAATATGGAATTGATAAAGTTGAAATTAGAGGTGAAGTTTTAATAAGAAAAGACCTTTTTAAAAAAATGAATGAAGAAAGATTAGAAGAAGGACTACCACTTTTTGCAAATCCAAGAAACGCTGCCGCAGGTTCCATTAGATTACAAGACCCAAGCGAAGTTGCAAAAAGAAACTTAGAAGCCTTTGTTTACCATATCACTTATGCAGAAAAAGACGGAAAAAATTTACTTGGAACAGTTTTAAAGAAACATTCAGATAATATAAAAATGCTTCATGAACTTGGCTTTAAAACCCCTTATCCGGTCATGAAAGTTTGCATTGGAATAGAAGAAGTTATTCAGTACTGTGAAGAGTGGCAAAGAAAAAGAGATACATATCCTTACGAAATAGACGGAATGGTTATAAAAGTCAACGATATATCACTTTACGATAAACTTGGTTTTACATCTCACCATCCAAGATGGGCTATAGCATTTAAATTTAAAGCAAGACAGGCAACGACAAAAATAATAAACGTTGTTTTCCAAGTTGGCAGAACAGGTGCAATTACTCCGGTAGCAAAATTAGAGCCGGTAGAAATAGGTGGTGTTATCGTTTCTTCTGTTTCTCTGATGAATGAAGATTTTATTAGAGAAAAAGATATTAGAATAGGAGACACGGTTTTAGTAGAAAGAGCGGGAGATGTTATTCCTTATGTTGTAATGGTTATTAAGGAAGCAAGAACAGGAAATGAAAAACCGATAGAATTTCCAAAAACATGTCCATCCTGCGGCTCTCCAATTGTTAAACCACCGGGTGAAGCTGTATACCGTTGTGTAAATATTAACTGCCCTGCCCAGGTTATTGAAAGATTAATACATTTTGCATCTAAGGATGCAATGGACATAAAAGGTTTATCGGAAGCCACAATTAAAAAGTTTTACAATTTAAAGCTTGTAAGAACAATTCCGGATATTTACAGACTTAACTATAATCTGATTAAGAATATACCCGGATTTGGTCCAAAGTCGGTAGAAAACTTGAAAAATGCTATCGAAGAAAGCAAAAAAAGACCACTTTACAGGTTGATTTACGGTCTTGGTATAAGATACGTTGGAGAAGTAACAGCCAAAACCTTAGCTTCAGCTGTGAAATGTATTGATGATTTAAAGAATTTTACAATCACAGATTTAATGAAACTCCCAGATATTGGCGATAAAGTTGCTTCAGAGATTTATAATTTTTTCCACAACGAGCAAAATCTAAAAATGATACAAGAGTTAAGAGAGCTTGGAGTAAAAACCTGTCATGAAGAAGAAGAGAAAAAAGGTAAGCTTGCAGGCTTAAACTTTGTGTTTACAGGAACGTTAAAATGCTGCAGCAGAGAAAGAGCTAAGGAAATAGTAGAAAGTCTTGGAGGAAATGTTTTAGATACAGTTTCTAAAAAAGTACATTACTTAGTAGTTGGAGAAGAGCCGGGAAGTAAATTACAAAAAGCTCAAAAGCTTGGAACAGTGAAAATCATAAACGAAGAAGAGTTTTTAAAGCTAATTGGTGGTGAAAACGCTGAGTAGATGAAGCTGAAAGGGTTGTAAAAATTTCATCATGCTTGCTTTGTCCGTCATCCTGAGGCTGTAAAGCCAAAGGATCTCATTTTTAATTTATAAAAACTGCTAATTTTTCACCCAAGGTATATAATCTAAATATTTCTTTAAATCTTCTTCGTCGTCACTTTTCAAGTCCTTAAAATTGCTGATTATCTTCTTTACCAATCTTTCCTTGTTAATATTAGTATTATTACTCTTTACAATCTCCATAGGAATGTAAGTTTTATTTTTATCGTAAGGAGCTTCATTTAATATTTTTAAATAAGAGTAAAAGCGCGAGTTTGGATCTGATTTGATCTCAATATCTTTTATCTCTTGATGTATAGCTTTTAGTATAGCTAACCAACAGGTTCTACAAAATCATAACTTGAAACATCAATAATGCCGTTTTCTATCTTTGTAAAATCACATAAATGGTTGTGTAAATTGTCAAAAGTTAGTTCTTTCCCCATGATTATTTTCTTTTTATCGCTTTATTAAAAATTTATTTGGGTATATTATAACCCAAATTATTCCCAAGGTTGCTCTAATTTTACTTGTATACACCATTACGTATCACTTTTTTCAATCTATGTTAAAATTTTTTTAATGAAAATTTTAGTTTATCAAACAGCATTCTTGGGTGATTTGATTTTAACTACGCCATTATTAGAATCTATAAAAAACATCTATCCAAACTCACATCTTGCCATTATTACAAAATCTTTTGGGAAAGATGTCTTAAAAAACAATCCATATGTTGATGAGCTTATAATCTTTGAAAAAAGTAGAGATTCTACGATAGACTTAATAAAAAAAATCAGAAAAAGGTTTGATATTGCAATCTCTCCTCATAGGTCTCATAGGGCATCTTATGTTTTATTTTTTGCATCAATCAAAAAAAGAATTGGATTTGACAAAGCAGGATTTTCTTTCTTATACACAGACTTAGTTCCTCACAGATTTGACGGCACTCATGAGATAGATAGAAATCTAAAACTTCTTGAAAAGCTTCCAGATTTTGATGAAAAAAAGATAGTAAAAGATCCAAAACTATTTTTAGACGAAGTAGAAGATAAATATATTCAAAAGTATAATTTAACTTCTAAAAACTACATTGTGATTGCTCCCGGGTCTAAGTGGGCAACAAAAAGATGGACTGAAAAAGGCTTTGCAAGTGTAATTGATTATCTGATTAGTAAAAATGAAAATGTTATCTTGATTGGTGGAAAGGAGGATGAAGAGTTTACAAATAGAATTTTAAACATTGCTAAATACACTCCTTTAAACTTGGTTGGAAAAAGTTCTTTAAGAGAAAGTTTTGCGATAATTAAGCATTCAAAATTATTGATATCTAACGATTCTGCACCTGTTCATATGGCAGTGGCTTTTAACGTTCCAATAATTGATATCTATGGTCCAACTGTTAAAGATTTTGGATTTTATCCTTATAAAAATGGAATTGTTGTAGAGATTGAGGGTTTAAAATGTAGACCTTGCGGGCTTCATGGTCATGATAAATGTCCCATTGGAACACATGAATGTATGGAAAAAATAAATCCTGAGATGGTAATTGAAAATATTGATAAAATATTAAGTTAAAAAATCTCAAGTAGAGGTGAAAAATGGAATTATCTCAGAGAATTCAAAAAATAAAACCTTCTCAGACACTCGCAATAACTGCAAAGGCTAACGAGCTTAAAGCTAAGGGTGTTGATATAATAAGCTTTGGGGCAGGAGAGCCGGATTTTGATACACCGGACTTTGTAAAAGAAGCAGCAATAAAGGCATTAAAAGAAGGAAAAACAAAATACACAGCGGCGGCAGGTATTCCAGAGCTTAGAAAAGCAATTGCAGAGAAATTAAAAAACAGAAATAACATAGAATACACACCTTCAGAAGTTATAGTAGTTCCCGGTGCTAAAATGGGCTTATATGAGATTTTTGCAATTCTCTTAAATCCGGGAGACGAAGTGATAGTTCCAGCTCCTTATTGGGTTTCTTATACAGAGCAGATAGCTTTAAACGATGGAGAAAGTGTTAAACCGGAGCTTTCAGAAGAAAACGGCTTTGTTTTAACGGCGGAAATAGTAGAATCATCAATAACTCCAAAAACAAAGGCTTTAGTCTTAAACACACCATCAAACCCTACCGGTGCAGTAATACCAAAAAAAGAGCTTGAAAGAATAGCAGAAGTTTGCTTAAAACACAAAATAATGATAATCTCTGACGAGTGTTATGAAGAGTTTAGCTATGGAGAGCCACACGTTAGCATAGCTTCTTTGTCAAAAGAAGTTAGAGAGATAACATTTACAGTTGGAGCATTTTCTAAATCTTACTCTATGACAGGTTGGAGGCTTGGATGGGTTGCAGCTCCTGAAAAGTACATAAAAGCTATTACTAACATACAAAGTCAGACAATCTCAAACCCAACAACTTTTGCCCAGTATGGAGCTTTAGAAGCATTAAAAGACAACGGTCAATTTCCAGCGATGATGAGAAATGAGTTTATAAAAAGAAGAGATTATATAGTCGATGCTTTAAACAGCATTAAAGGCGTTAAGTGTGTTAAACCAGAAGGCGCATTTTATGCTTTTCCTAATGTTTCTTATTACATAAAAGGTAATATTAAAAACGATTTAGACCTAACAGAGTATTTACTTGAAAATGCAAGAGTTGCAGTAGTTCCCGGCTCAGCCTTTGGAAAAGAAGGTTATATAAGATTATCTTATGCAACATCTATGGATAATATTGTTGAAGGAGTAAGAAGAATTAAAGAAGCTTTAGAGAAGTTGGAAAGTTAGGAGCAAGAAATAACAAAATTAGTTTGTAAATATGTCGGAGAGAATATTCCAAAATTCTCGTAGACCTACCTTTCCTTGTCATCATGAGGACGAAGTCCGAAGGATCTCTTTGATTTTTTAATTTGAAAAGAAAAAAAAGAGATTCTTCAACGGCTGCAGAATAACGATGTAGATTTTTGTAAGCACTCTCACTAAACTTTAATCTTTTTCCAATCGCCCTTTTTAAAGAAATACCAAAGTATAGCTGCTTTTAGGTATGTTTCTAAAAACATTGCTAAATACACAAATAAAATATTTCCAAAAATTTTTGAAAGTATGTAAGCCGGAATGATTCTTAAAACCCATAAAGAAAATGTATTTATGTATAATGTTGTTTTTGTAGCTCCTGCACCTCTTAAAACACCGCTTAAAACAAACCCTATTGCTAAAGGAATTTGAGTTAGTCCTACTATTCTTAAGTATAAAGAAGCCTCTTCTATTGTTTTTTTATCATTTGTAAACACCATGGCTAAATACTCAGGAAAGATTACCATCGCAACACCCATGAGACCCATGAAAATAGAAGCAATCTTTATTATCTCTTTTGAATATTTTTCTGCCTGCTGTGGATTGTTAGAACCAAGGCTTTGACCTACAAGGGTCATTGCTGCGATTGTAAAGCCAAAACCCGGCATAAACGCAAGCCCTTCTATCCTAAGTCCTACCTGATACCCTGCAAGTGTGTAAATTCCATAATCAGCTATTATCTTTACAAAAAGTAAAAAAGAAAAGTATGTTAAAGTCCTTTCCAAACCACTTGGAATACCGATTTTAAGAATCTTCTTGACTTCTTCAAGTATAAATTCAAATTCAAATCTAATTTTTGAATGTTTTGAGTTTATCACGTACAGATAAATAAAAAAGCTTATGTAATAGCTTACGGCTGTGGCAATGGCAGCACCTTTGACTTCAAGCCTTGGAAATCCAAAATTTCCAAATATCAGTCCATAAGCAAGCACCGTGTTTATAATGTTTGCAACGATTACTATCTTTAAAGGTGTTTTTGTGTCTCCTGCTGCATTAAATGCAGAGTATATAGCCATTTCCATGAATAAAACCGGAAAGGTCAAAGCCAATATAGAAAAATACTCTTGACCAAGCCTGATTACTTCATCAGAACCTGCCATAAACATAAAAATATACTTAGAAAAGAAAAAGCCTAAGGTTGTAAACGGAATGGATAATAGTAAAGAAAAAACAGAGATAGAAAAGGCGGTTTTGTTTGCCTGTGAGTACTGCTTTGCTCCGATGTACCGGGAAATTACAACAGAAGTACCTACTGAAAAAGTAGCCATCATTGCATACAAAAGCCCTAAAAACTGCATAGATATACCGGCTGACGCTATGGCAGAGGGAGAAACCCTTCCAAGCATGATCATATCTACAAGTACTTGAACGATATCTAAAAAATTGCTTAAAGCAGCAGGAACTGCCAAAGATAAAATCTTTTTTGTATCTTGATTTAACATCTTTTTATTGCAACCAAATAAGCCTTGTATGCTTTTTCATTTTTACAAGTAATAACTTCTTTTTCTTGATAGTATACTATTTCCAAAGATAAAAAGCTATGTAATAGCTCATTTTTTCTAAGTAAAAAATCACTGTTTTTTGATGGACTTCCTTCAAGGAAAGTCTCAAAAATCAAAACACCATCCTTCTTTAAAGCTTCCTTTATGTATGGAAATAAAATTCTTTCTAAAAAGTTTATATTGATTATCAAATCGTATTTATCTTTTTCTGGTCTGTAAATTTTTAAATCTTGATGAATTGGATTAATGTTTGGATGTAATGTTTTTAGTTTTTCAATTGCCACATCAGAAACATCAACAGCATCAACTACAAAGCCTTTTTCTGCCAAGAATAAAGAGTTCCTGCCTAAACCTGCTGCAATGTCAAGCGCCCTTCCTGCCTTTGCCAAATGATAAAAGTTTTTGACAATTTCTGATGGCTCTTTTTCTCCTGAAAAACCGCTTAAATACTTTTGATTCCACCTTTCCCTATCTTGCATCTAAATCTCACAGTATTTTTTAATGATTTCATCATACTTGCCTTGAATTTTTAAAACCAAGTCTATAACTTCCCTAACAGCTCCATTTCCACCTTCTTTATTAGTAATATAAATAGCATACTTTTTAACTTCTTCCGGTGCAGATGGAACAGTCGCTCCAAATCCAACCCTTTTTAACACTGGAATATCAACAATATCATCTCCAATATACAAAATTTCTTCATCTTTAAGATTATACTTTTCTTTAAGCTCATTGTAATGGATTAATTTATTTGAAGAGTTTTGAAAAACTTCTGTAATGTTTAACTCCCTTACTCTTTTCTCTACTATTTCTGAACTTCTGCCTGTAATGATGGCTGTTTTTATACCAACCATGTTAAGCATATGAATACCTATTCCATCTTTTACATAAAACATTTTTATTTCCTTGCCTTCTGAGTCGTAGATAATTTTTCCATCAGTTAAAACTCCATCTACATCAAAAACGAACCATTTTATTTTTTTAGCTTTTTCTATGATTTGCTCGTATCTCAACCTTTCACTCCTTTTTGAAAAGGACTACTTTCAATTCTACTCAAAAATGCTTTGGATATTTTTTTCATAAGCTCTACAGGATGAAATATTATAGCAGAAGGGTTTTTAACAGCTTTCATTTTCTGCTTGACAGGTAGAAAATTTTTTTGTATATTTATATTAGCTTTTTAATTTTTTTAACTGTACCTTGTCAATTGAATAGGTTAGCCCACACAAGCTTGTTTTACGTGAAACGTGAGATGTGAGATGTGAGACGTTGGAGATTGGTTTATCAATAATTTAGTGATTTTTATCTGATTGATTGATGATTTGGTAAGATGATTTATAAGTCAGTGAAGCTAAGGTATTGGTAATGCAATTTTATTTTTTGAAGTTTGATTTGAGCTTGGGTAGTGATGTTTTTAAAGAAATTTTTTGAAAAGTAATTGTAAGTATTTGATGAATTAAACTTTTTAATTTTGAAATTTTTAGTGTTTAATTTTTTGAAAATTTATAATTTTTTATTTTAAAATTTTTTGAGATCGGGAAGTTAAAGAGTGGTATTTGCAGCGAGCTTCTGAGTTTGTGGTTTTCAGCGGTTGGCTTGTGATGGGATGTTAAAGGATAAAATATAATAATATATTTTCTGTATATCGAGGTTTGCTGCAAAAAACTTCAACTTGCGGATTTTTTAAAAGTTTGGTATAATGATTATCAGAATATTGATAGAGTAAGTTAAAAGCGATTTTATTTTTGAGTTAAAAGTTAACGGGTTCCATCTGAACCGTGTGGGTTATAAAGAACAAGAACTGTCAAATTGGAATTTACTTTTTACAAGTTCCATCTGAACCGTGTGGGTTATAAAGTGTGATTAAATCGGCTATAAAATCCCGCATAAAGCCGTTCCATCTGAACCGTGTGGGTTATAAAGTAATAATAAAACTCTACGTCAATCTCAATATCCCCAAGTTCCATCTGAACCGTGTGGGTTATAAAGAGACGAAGAACAACATATCAAAAAAACAGCAAAAGAGTTCCATCTGAACCGTGTGGGTTATAAAGTATGAAGAAATATGCAAAAAGCTATCAGAAACACTAGTTCCATCTGAACCGTGTGGGTTATAAAGCAGCAACCAGGAACTGAGGAGTCGGCAAAAATTTTTGTTCCATCTGAACCGTGTGGGTTATAAAGTGATTTTTTCGTTGGTTTCATAAGCTTTGAGTAATTCGTTCCATCTGAACCGTGTGGGTTATAAAGTTTTTAAGAAATTTTTGTTTTCGTTAAAGTTGTTTAAGTTCCATCTGAACCGTGTGGGTTATAAAGTCTTGCAAACCCTCTGTATTCTCTTGTCCTAATAAGGTTCCATCTGAACCGTGTGGGTTAT
>NZ_JAPYVU010000012.1 GCF_028276765.1 Sulfurihydrogenibium sp. | reverse complement strand
ATTGTAAAATAAAGATTAGAGTTTTGCATTTTTACCTCCTTGGTGGAATTTTTGCTATTACAATTTTAACTGCCACCAAGGAGTTTTTTTAGATGTTTTATTTATATTTGAATTTCTCACCCAAAGTGTATTTTATATTTTTATTAAATCTATAAATTTTAAAACAATCTTTTTCATGAAAACAGAAAAAGCACAGTTAGGACTATAAAACACGGTAGGGATACATTTACCCTGAGATTCTACAACGTTATTGTCTTTTGGCGTAAAACCCAAAAATTTTTCTCCTAATTTATACTTGATAATCCTTGCAAAATCTTCTTCAACTTTTGATGGCTCTGTTTTATTTATTATAGCTAAAATTTTACCGATGTATTCTTTATCTTCAAAAAATTTTTCAAAAATCACAAACGAAGAGAATGTCGCAGGGTCAGGTGTTAAAACCATTAAACTATAATTACCGACTTCTATGAGCGTTTCGATATGTTGGTTAATTCTTGGCGGTGTATCAAACATAACAAATTCGTAATTTTTGATAGCCTCATTGTTTAAAAATTTTTTTAAGTTTTCCATATTAAAATTATCTTCGTAAAAGGTTTGGTTTTTTAAACAAAAAGTTCCTGCCGGTATAAAATCAAGATTTGGCTCGTTATTTACTTCTCTATGGATTGCTTTTTCTGGGTCCAAATTTTCAAACAATATTTCTGATAATCCTTTGCTAAAGTCTTTACAAAGAAAAAATGCCAAACTATTTTGTGGGTCTGTGTCTACTAATAGAGTTTTATAATATTTAGATAATTCTGCAGCAAAATTTAGGGCAACTGTTGATTTTCCAACACCCCCTTTAAATGATATAACTGGAATAATTACCATTTATAAATCTCCTTTTCCAAATTAAGAAAATCCTGTTTTGTTATGCTGATTCTATTTCCAAAGAAATATTTGATAAAGGCTGTAAAGAATAGTTCATTATACTTCTGGGTTTTTCTGTATTCTCCGGCAATGTTAAATGTTAAGTTTTTGTTAAACAAATAAACATATGATATATAACCATCCAAAGAGATATCTGTATTATTTTTTTGACCGTCAGACCAAAGCAGCGGACCTAAGAATACTTTATAATGAATTCCATTTCTATCGTCAAAAAACTTAAAGCCTTCAAGCATGGGTGCAGCTATAAGTAAACTTTTTGGAGAAAAATATCCGCCACATCCAAAGTAATAACAATCTTGTCTCTTACTAAAGTGGTTATACAAGAAAAATGCACCGATATAATCTTCATCTCCTATTAATTTTCCATAGTAGACTTTTGGCATTAAGAGAACATTAGTATCTGTGTTTTCTTCTGTAAATTCTCCCTTTATTTTTCCAAATCTTGCCTCACTATATATTAAAGAATCTTTCTCTCCTATTTTGTTTTCATAAGAAACTTTTATGCCTTCTTCATATACTCTTCCCCAGCTATTGTAAGAATATGGGTCAATACTTCCTACATAAGATAAGATTGAATCTCTTATTGGAGTTCTATACAACCCTAAACCAATTTTTTTATCATTATTTACAATCTTGCCTTCAATCGTCCAAATAGGCTTTGAGCTAATTCCATTGCCCACTCTTGGGGTCAATCCAAAATTACCAGATAGAATAAATCTATCTGTGTTTAAACCAAAGCCTGCAAATGGCTCTAAACCACTATATGACGATGGAACCTCTCTTAATATAGTTCCATTACCAACACTTCCATAATGAGCATAATCCGATAAACCACCTGAATTTAACCCTGTAAAATACGTTCCTATATAAGCATAAAGTTTTTCGTTGAAGAAATATGTGAATTTTACAAATGGAGAAAAATCTGATAATTTGCTTTTTCCACTCTCGCCACTTTTATTTCTGTATTTAAAACCAGTGGATAAATTAGTTAGATAATCTTGTTCTTTTTCTGAAATTATTTTTTTTATTTCTTCTGTTTCTTCCTTCAATCTTTCTTCCTTTCTTTCATGATCAATAGAAGGAGATTCTGTCTTATTTATGATTGTGTTTATGATTGATGGAGCTGTATAATCATTGTTTGTTAAAATTTCTGTTTTTTTTTCTGAATCTATAATCAAGTTATCATAAGTATTATCGTTGTTGGTATTAAAAATATCCGGCAGAATGGTATCTTTTTTTATAGTCTTTTTCGTTTCAGATTCTTTTAGTGTTTGTAAAGGCTCACTTGTAATTGCTTTGGCTTGTGTAGAAACAGCACTGTTTTTGAGTGTTTCATATTTACTTATAATATTTTTTGCTTCTTTGTATTTGCCAATTGACGCATAAATTGTTGCTACTTCTTTTAAAACTTCAGGGTCATTAGTATCTTCCAATTCTTTAAGAAGTTTATTTAATTCTTCATACTTTTTTAGATTCATATACGTAAATGCAAGACCAACCTTATTTTTTTCTGAAGGTTTTAAGGCAATGAGATATTTAAATGTATCTTCACTGCATTTATAGTCTTTTAGATTATAACAAGACCAGCCTAAAATTTCCATAAGGTCTGGATCATTTTTAAAAAACATTAAACCTTCCTGGGCAACTTTTTTAGCATTAAGATAATCTTTATTGCTTAAATAGTATGCAGATAGTTTTTGATAGAATACCTTGTAAACTTCTTTCAATTGCTGCTTTTCTTCTTCAGATAAGTTTTTGGTAGCTATTGTTTTTATGATATTTTCAGCTTGATCGTAAAAATCAAGATCAATAAGCCCATAAATAAAAGCTAATTTGATTCCAAAATCATCCGGCTTTAATTCATATGCTTTCGAAATATTTTTAAAATATTCCTTTTTATCTCCTGTTTGTTTGTAATACTCTGCTAAAATTAAATAAGCTGTTGGATTATTCTTATCTAAAGATAAAATCTGATCTGCCAATTCTTTAGCAAGCCTTATATTCCCTTCTTTTAGATGCTCTTGGGCTTTGTTTGAAAGATATAATGCATAAATTTTGTTATAATCTGGATCTTTGATGTCTTTCTGCTGTAGTTTCTTAATGATTTCTAATGCTTTTTCATAATCTTCAAGCTTTATATAAACAGCTTTCAAGCCTTTTAAAGCATCTGTATTGTTTCCATCAATCATTAAAGCATTTTCATAAAAATTCTTAGCTTTTAAAATGTCATTTTTTTCTAAATAAAGGTATCCTAATAGGAGTAAAACATTTATGTTTGATGGTTTTTCTTTGTATAATTTGAGCAAAATATTCTCTGCTTCAGAATAATTACCTGATTTTATTAATCTTAAAGCATTTTCCATTTCTTTTGATAGCTGTGATTCTTTAATAAGTTTTAAATCCTCTTCTTTTAAATATTCTTTGAATTTTTCAAGACTTGCAAAATCACCTTTATCTAACAAATATTGGACGTATGCTTTTTTAACAGATTCGTTTTCAGGGTATTTACTGTATAGTTCTTTAATTATTTTCTCTGCTTTTGATTTGTCAGTTTTTAGGTAAGCATAGAACAATCCGACTTGAGATTCTATATTATCCTTATATCTTAAGCTTTTTTGGAAAAATTCAATTGCTTTATTTGAATTTTTTTCAAGATAATCATATCCTTCTTGCATAAATGCTACAGAGCATGCATCTTTTTCTAATTCTTTTGAATTTTTAAATTCTAAGGATTCAAATATTCTGCATGCTGTGCCAAATTTTTTTTCTTTTATGGCAATCAATCCGATAACATACTTGGCATCTTTTGAAAATTTAGTTTTTAAAAGTTGATTAGCTAATTCTTTAGCTTTTTCTAAATTATCGGCATTTAAAAAGTCATACATAAGTTTAACTTTTAAACCTAAATCTTTTTCTGCACTTTGGATTTTCTCTTCCTGTTTATACGATTCTTCTTTCATTTGCTTATTTTTTAGCTCTTGATCTACTTTTGATTCTTTTGTCTGTATTTTTACGGGCGTATTTATAGAAGACTGTTTTTGTGAGTTTTCTTTAGAAACAGTTTTTTCTTGTTGATTTTTGATTTGTTTAACTTGATTACTGCTTGATAATGGTTTAACTTCTTGCTCCACTTTTATTTCTTTTGTTAGTACGTTTAAAACTTCATTTTGCGTTGGTGTTAAATTTTCATTTTGTGATACCGAAGTTTTTCCAATCTCAATTTTCACATTAAACCCGTATTGTGATAAGTAATCTTTCAATCTCTGGATATAGGCTGAGTCTTTAGATTCAGCACAGATTATTTTTTTATTATCTAAAAAACATTTATTAAATCCGTAATTTTTTAATGATTCAATAGTAGTCTTGTAATCTTTCTGTGGAATAACAATTAGCTTATAAACTTCTTCAGCATGACTTAAAGAGAAGGAAAATAGGAATGGTAATAAAATTTTTTTATTCATCTTTCCACTCCTGAATTTAAAAATAACTCAAAAGTATCACAAAAATAATTATTCCTATCAATATTTTTTAGCTCTTCATACTTTTTAAAATACTTATCGTCATTATACAGAATATAAAACCATCTATAAACACAAAATGGAGATTCTTGTTTTGTCTGATTTTGTTCATTTAGCTTAAAAGTCAACGGTATGTAACCTTCTTTTTTAAAGAATTCATCTATTGTTTTGAAAGAGTTTCTTAATATTTTTACATCATAGTTTGATAATAAAAAGTAAGGAATAAGTCTGTAGACATCCATGTTTATCTCTGAATTTAAGGATAACTTTTTTTCTATTAAGTTAAATCTAACTGTATTTGTTAATGGAGATAAAGTTATTATATTATTCAAAAGGTAATCTAAACTAAGTTTAAATAATCTATCATCTTTAAATTCCTTTAAAATGAAAGGAATGTAGTATGAAGGAAAAATCTGTATATCATACTTTTCATTCGAAAAGCCATATATTCCAGGCAATAGAAGTATATTTTTTCTCTCTTTTTCATCTAAAACAATAACTATTAGTCTTTTTATACTATTTTTAATTTTATTGTAATATTCTAAATATTCTTCGTTTTTCCACTTTAAGTATGCAAGTCTTAAAGCATATGCAATTAGCAAGTCTCCATCGGTTGCATTATTTCTATCTACAATTGCATTGTTATAAAGCCAAGAAAAAAGATAATCTTCCCTAAGCATATTTACTTTGGTCCATTTCCAAAGTTTGTAAAATGTGTCTTTATCATTGTACATAACAGCCAAAATCATTCCGTATCCTTGGCTTTCTGAAGTTACTCTATTGTTATTATAAGGGTCTATTATAAAACTGTCATTTCTAAAATATTTATTTTTATATTCCTGCCATGATAATTCCTGAGCTTTAACACCAAATAAACCAAACAACAAGATTGCAACAATAAAAACCCTAATCATATTAGATTTCACCTCCTAATCTTCTTTTCTCCCTTATATCAAGAAGTTTTTTAATGATTAAAGAAAGAATAACAACAACAGCTAAAAATCCAAGTATAAATTTTGTTGGAGAATATCCAAATTCGTATAAAAGTTTTTCAAAAAATGGCATGTATCCAATAAAATATGTTGGATTGATTTTATCACTGAAGTACTGATTTATATAGAAATCCCAGATTGTAACATTGCCTTTTATAGTTCCTGCATATTTTGGAAGGAATAATCTATATGCAGCATTTGGAAGATTTTGTATATTTTCTGATGTGATTATTGTAATCGTTCTGTCATTATTATAAGGCGATTGTGCCATGATATAAAATACTTGGTTGGTTAAAGCATTTTGATAAGTTAGTTTAGCTAATTTATTTTCTTTTTCCTCATTTCCATAAATTTTAGATTTCAGGCTTTCTTTAACAAGTTTTAAAACCGGAGACTTTAAATCTATATTAGCATCAGATATTTTTAAATTAGAATTTTTATAAAATTCAAGCGGAAGATTTTTGCCTAAGGCAATAATATCTTTATCTTTAAGTTTAGAAACATCACTTGTAACGGTTAAACCTAAGAAAGGCATTCCAATTTTAGTTCCCATATAAGCTGATAATGTTAATAATGCTGTTATGTTATTTGGATCTTTCTCGGATAAATATATAGCTGTTTCTTTTAGGTCTGGATTAATTGAGTATGGAAAAGCATCGGAAACAAAAAATTCTAAATAAGGCATTTCAAACCAAAAAGGCAATTCTGGAATTTGAATGTATGAACGCTGTGAAAAGATTGTTCCCCTGAGAGTGTATAAGTTTGGAGATATACAAAAGCCCCCGCCGGGTGGCATCATAGCGTATTCAATTTTAAGCTTATTTTTCCCGGGAACCAATAAATAAGCCGGTATTTTAATGTCCTCTTCTTTTAAAACTACACCATATTTTTTATCCATCTTTAAAGATGTAACGTATTTATCATTTAAATAAATATTGATGACAGAGTCTTCTCTTGCGCCTGCTCCATAGTTGTACGCAAAGTGGAATAATATTTTTTTCTTTCCTTGAACGAATATGCCAACCGGTATATTAAATTCAATTTCTGCAGGGGGCGGGAATAATCCTGATACTTTTATATCATCATAGCCCAAATCATAAAAGTAAACCTTTTTACCCAAGGGTATTAAGTTATTTGATTCGAATTTTTCTATTTCTGGATTTTTCCCTTGATAAATTTGATAAAACCTTCCGGTGAAAAGTTCATTTTTTACTTTTATGAAATTATTAACGTTCTTTTCAAGTTGGTCTAAAGAATTTCCTGAAATAAGAACTACTGCTTTTGTTATGTTATTTGGATTTGGGATAATATAGATATCCGGGAAGTTCTCATTTTGTAAATTTAGAAAATTTTTTATAAAGCTTTTTGTTCCAATTATAAACACATCTCGGTCTGATGGTAATTCTTTATGATAACTTATAAAAATTCTTCTGTATCTTATAAAAGAGCCTATATATCCGGATAATTTTGATGCAAGTTCTAAATACTTATCAGTTGTATCTTCAGTAATCATACCGATTTTAACAGGATTAAAGTTTTTCATATCCAAGATATAGTCTCTAATTAATAATGTATCTTGGAGTATAGGCTTTTCATCGTAGGTTATTTTTATATAACTATTTTCTAAATCTATCTTTGACCATAATTCTGGGCTTCCTTCAAACTCACAACAATTAAGGCAGTAATGATGAATAGACCTTATTTTTAAATCATTAAAAGGTTCTAAATTATTTGTTGGCAATTTAATATCTGCAGTAACTATATCAACCAAAGGATTATATACAGATTGATAAGCAAGCTTATTATTCCAAAATACTGAAAAGTGACTTCTCTCTTTTAAAAGAGCTGGAGATTTCTCTATTTCTATATGCAATGTTATATCTTTTACTATAAATCTATTAGGAATTGGAACCTTTATGTTATATTCTGCCTCTATGCTTCTTAGCATTGGATTTTGAAATGCGATATCTTTTAATGGAACAATCATTTCGTTTGCTTTTGAAATATATACAATGATTAAATTAAACCATATTAAATAAACAAAAATCCTTGCCGGTTTCATTGCTGCACTCCTCTTCTATTATTTTTATGTCTGTCTCGAATATGTTAGAAAGTATAAGAGAATATAGATTTGCATAGAAATTACATAACTTAAAGTTTGTTTTACTTTTTAAATATCTAACAAACAAAGAATCGTAATGAAAAATATTAATACTTTTATTTTCTAAATTGATTTTTACTTGAGAGACTCCTAAATTATTTAAATTAAAAAATATATTCAAATTTTCCCAGATTAGCTCAATATTTTCGTTTCCTATTTTATTTAAATTTTCCAAATATGCCTTATTTTGTTCATAAAAATTCCTTGCAACTCGAGATGTAAAGTAATTATAATCTTCAGAATCCGCCATAGATATTAAAGTGCTAAGAAAACTGTTTAATATATCAAGATTGTAAGCTTTTAACTTTTCTGGGACAATTATTATATTTCCTTGATTTTGAACAATTTCCTGTTTTTCTTCTTTCTTCTCTTTAAACAGTTTCATTTAATTCCCTCCTTAGCAGTTTTTTATTTAATTTTAGCATAAATTTTTGTGTTAAACCTTTAATCTCATTGATAAATTCCGCCGTTGCCATTTTATAGGCTTTCGTAAAGTTTTCTATAAATATTTTTGTTAGAAAGATTGTGGTTTGAATAGGATTCATTTCTCTTTCTTCTCTAAAAATTTCCCACCTACTACTATCTGCGTATACGACTTCCGTCAATTTTCTATAATCTTCTAAGGTATTTGCTTCAAATTGAGCTCTAATATTTTTTGAATTTGCATTTACGACCCTACCTTTTAAAACGAAAGGCAATCCCCTTGCGTCCATAATAACAAACTCAATTAAATAATCCCTTACTTCCGACAAGTAATCTGTGATATCTTGGTCTGTCTCTACCCAAATACCTGTTAAGGATATATCCCTAACTTTTCCTGAAAAAACTTGGGATTTTGTATAAACAATAACATCATCTTTTGCAGGTATTCTAAATGCTCTTCTTCTTTGAGGTCTTTCACGAAGAACGCTAATTCCAATACCTAAAATAAATAGGTCAAAAATTTGCCAGAATAAAACTACTAATACGGTACCTCTTTCATCTGGATAGTTAACCCATCTATAAAAACTAAAGAAAAATGATATTACAATAAGATTGAACAAAAGATATACAGGCTTATAAAAAGGTGACAAGAATTCTTCTTCAAGGTTTTCTCCTTTTGGGGTAACTTTAAATGTTGGCTTTCTCGGGCTTAGTATAACGCTTATAATAGCTGGAAGAATAAATATGGACTGGATAGCTTCGTATATTTCTGAGAAAAAGTTCCATCTAACTTTTGCATACAAGTAATAAGATAAAACTATACTCATTATAAAGTGTGGTATAGCGTAGCTTGCTGCTTCTTGAATATTTGCACTGTAGATTTGAGCACCAAACATTGGATAAAGTATGGGTGCTATCAAGAATACAAACCTTGCAAATCCAAAAAACCAAAAAATATTTGCATTTAAATATCCTAATCTTTGGTACCACTTTAAACCTTTTTTAAAGAGAGGATTTTTAAGTAAAAATATTTGTATCATTCCTTGAGCCCATCTTGTCCTTTGGACTACAAAAGCGGAAAATGTTTCTGGTTGTAAGCCATAAACCATTGGTCTACCATAGTAAGCACTATCATATCCAAGAGAGTGCAGTTCTAAGGCTGTTTCCGCATCTTCCGTGATGGTTGTACCCTGTATTCCGCCAACTTCCTGTAGGTATTTTCTTCTCAGTACTGCTGCAGAACCGCAGAAGAAAGTTGCACTCCAAAAATCTAAACCTTTTTGAATATGTTTATAAAACATATCAGCTTCTGAAGGCACTATCCTGAAAATTCCTAAGTTTTTTTCAAGTGGGTCTGGATTGTAAAAAGAGTGTGGGGTTTGTACAAGAAATAACTTAGGATATTTATTAAAAAATCCTACTGTTCTTTTTAAAAAGTCTTTCGCAGGAACGTGGTCACAGTCAAGAATTAGGATTAAATCACCATTTGTTTTCTTTAAAGCCTCGTTTATGTTTCCGGCTTTAGCATGAAGGTTTCTTTCTCTTGTAATATAATGTAAATTTCCACCAACTTCATTCACAAAGTCTTTTAAAGCTTGCGACCTTTGTCGGTTTTCTTCTCTTTTAGCAGGGTCTGGGTCGTTTAATTTTTGAGTTGTTCCGCCGTCGTCCAATATATAAACATTAAATTTATCTTGAGGGTAATCCATAGAAATAGCAGCTAAAGCTGTTGTTTTAACTATCTCTACAGGTTCATTATATGTTGGTATAAATACATCTACGGTTAAAAAGTCTTCTTTTTTTTCTAAATTTATATGGTTTCTTTCCAGTAATCTTAAGGACATAAAAGATCCTAGAATTAGAATAATCATCGAATATAACTCAGCTAAATATAGAATTATTGATGCTATCGCATTAAATATTCCGTCATCCAAGTTGAGGGTGTTAAAAGTTCTCCAATAAAAGTATCTTAAAGAGACAAAAACCCCTGTCAAAATAATAAATACTTTAATAGATTCTTTTCTGTTTTTTATGAAAATTAATGTTAAGAAAAAGATGACCAAAAATGATAAGAACTGAACCCATAGCGGCGTTGGTATTGTAATAAAGATTATATATGATATAAAGACAGGAAAGAAAAGAATTTTAAGCCATTTCTCGGATAAATATTTATGTAAATAATCTTCTATTTTAATTAAAATAGCATTTATATCCGCTTTTTTAGATTTTCTCATTTTTACTTTTTAAACAAGAAAGTTTTTAATATTTGTATATTTTTAATATTTTGACTACTATATACAACATCTTCATTTTTAGATTTAATTTCTTTAAGTGCGTTTTTTATATCCATACTTCCTAAATTTTGGTTAATATAATTTAAGATAGGGTAATTTCTCAAAATTTTATTTAATTCATTTTCTAACGCATAATCCTTTGTATTTATGATTGTATCACTTTTGGCTATAGAACTTTTACTTTCTTTGTTTTTCTTAAACACTTCTTTTATGTTTTTTACGTCCATATTTAACTCCCCAGAAAATTTTAAGATACTTATATAATATCTTATCGTAAAAATGAAAAATATTTTTACGTGTATAAGTCATACCAGTTTGGGAAAATTCCGATTTACTTGAATTCATAATATCACAAAAGTATTGTAAAGGTGATTTTTTGTTTAAACTATGATGAGGTCTTTCTGTGTTATACCATAGCATATATTGCAGCATCTTTTTATTAAACTCATGAATATCTTCTAATTCGTAATCTTTATATTCATTCTCTCTACATATGCTTGTCCTTTTGGATATCTTGGATAGTTAAAATAATGTTTTATATCTTTTTTCTTTAATGCTTTGTAAACTCACTTAAGAATTCACTTCCATTATCTGTCTGTATTCCTTTTATCTCAAATGGCATTACGTTTATTAATTTCTCTAAAAAGTCTTTTGCATTTTTACTATTTAGCCTGTCATATGCAAAAGTAAAGGACATTCTAGATATGGAGGTAATTTCTCACTCCTGTAATATTAATTTCTAACAGCTCTAAACTCTTTTTTAGAGTAATTGCAAACCGGGCATCTCCAAGTATCTGGTAAATCTATAAACTCAACACCCGGAGAGATAAGATTAATCTCATCTCCTTTTTCCGGGTCGTATACATAGCCACAAACTCTGCATCTGTATTTGAGATTTTTTTCTTCTTTAAGATTTACCTTCATTTTTTTCTTCCTCTACAAGTCTTTCTGCTAAGTATTCTGCTAAGTGCATGACTTTAACTTCTTTATAATGACCATGCTTATACATACCGTCTGCTAAATTTAGTACACATCCCGGACAATCGCTTAAAACGTAAGTTGCCTGGGTTTTTCTTAAATCTTCTATTTTTCTTTTTTGAAGTTCAGAAGCTACTTCATAGTTAGCCACAGAGAAGTATCCGGCAAAACCGCAGCACATCATAGCTTCTTCACCTTCAACGTATTGTGTGTCTTTTACATTTTTTATTACATCTCTAAATACGTTAGGGTCTGTTTTCATTGCAGTGTAAGAATGGCAAGGAAAATGAAAGCTAACTTTTTCGCCGTTGCCTTTAAACACTAAGAACCCTTCTTCTCTAAGTATTTCTGCAAAGTCCTTAACTGGGTATTTATACTCTTCTTTTAAAGCTCCACCACATGTTGGACATGCAACTACGATATAATCAAACTCGTATTTATCTATTTCGTTCTTATTATGCTTCATAAGTTTATTGAACGCGTCTATCTCTCCGCTGTAAAGATGTGGTGCTCCACAGCATCTTATATCTTTTGGAACTACAACATCATAACCGGCTTTTTCCATAAGTTTTAAAACGCTTTCTCCCACCTTACCTTGAAAAGCATCTATCATACAACCTGTAAAGAATAACAATCTTCCTTTAGATTTTTCAGCTTTTACTTCTTTACCTCTCAATCCGAAAGGTTTTGCAGATGGTTTGGGCATTAGTTTAGCATATTTAGGAATACCAACATCTATATAAACAGCATTGTATTCAGGAACCTCTTTACCTGCAAGCTTTCCGTAAGCTTCCATCAAGGTTGGTGCAAACTTCATCCCTATTTTTGTAAGTAGATTTCCCATCATTCCAAGACCTTTGAAAACCACTGTCTTAAAGTAATCTTTCTTTGATTTTTCCTTTGCCATATTTCTGGCTCTAAACATGATTTCTTTATATTCAACTTCGTTAGGACATATCCACTCACAACGGCGACACATTGCACACTGATTCCACTGGGCTGCAACTTCTTCAGTAAGTGGCAGGATTCCATCTACAACGGCTTCAGCCAATGCAAGCCTACCTCTTGGAGAAGAACGTTCTTCTTTTACGACGCTATACGTGGGGCAAACCTGTCTGCATGCTGAACATTTAACGCATTGATGTGCAAGCTCTATGGTTAATTTTGGCTCTATTAGTTCACTCATTGATTGTCTCCTTAAATTTTAAAGGTGTATAAAATTTATATTGGTTAATAAATATTAACAATAATGAAAATCATGTTTTCTCAAAGCCAAAATATTAACAAAATTTAAAATTGCACAAAAAATGTGCAACAATATATTTACATTCTTGAAAATTTAATATATCTTTTATACCACAAATTTTAATTTGAAAGGAGGAAAACAAGAGTTGATAGGATTTGGACCCCATTTAATGGTCGATGGTTACAACGGAAATTTTGAAGCTTTGGCAAGCGTAGAGGCTGTTACTAACTTTTTAGACACATTGCCAGCTGAAATCGGAATGACAAAAATTATGCCTCCGTATGTATTTAAGTACGATGGCGGAGATAAACCAGAGGACTGGGGAATTTCAGGGTTTGTAATCATAGCGGAAAGCCACATAAGTATCCATACATTTCCGGAGAAAGGATACTTTTCAATAGATATATTCTCTTGTAAGGATTTTGACATTCCAGCAGCTTTGGAAATAATTAAATCTTTCTTTGGTACAGAAGACCTTGAAGTTCAAACAACATCAAGAGGAACTGAGTTTCCAAGAGATATTGGCATGGCTGGAGCAATTACAGCTTCTCAAAGAAGAAGATTATATTAATAAACATAAAGCCAGCTTAACGGCTGGCATTTTTAAAATGAATAGGAGATTTTCCGCACAACTATAAAATAATGTCTATGCTTTACTTCTAACCTCTGTAATGGCAATTCGTGAATTGCTTCTACTTTCATCTTTTCTATTATTTTGAAGACACAAGTCTAAAGGATCTATAAAATTGATACATATTAAAATTAACTTTCCTTAGCCATCATGGAGAGTGTCCCAAAATTTTTATAAGTTTACCTTGTCCGTCATCCTGAGGACGTAAGTCCGAAGGGTCTCATCTTTTGATTTTTTGATTTGAAAAGAAAAAAGAGATTCTTTACTTCGCTCAGAATGACGATGTGGATTTTGGAACGCTCTTATAACACTCTATAAAATAGCATGAACTTTAATGTTAGCTGTTAAGCGTAAAATACAAAGCATTTGCCAAGCGAGACAAAACATATAGGTGTTCGATTTACTTACAGACGGTTAATAACTTTCACAACATTAAGCATCTCTTTTAAACCTTATACATTCCTAATCTTTCACTTCACACCAAAGTAATTTTATTTCATCTTGAACAAAGTAAAAATAGCCAGTATAATTTAAACTTACAAAACCCAGGAGAAGTCAATGACAAAAGAAAAAATTGGTGTTGTGCTTTTAAATATGGGTGGTCCAGACTCCTTAGATGCGATTCAGCCATTTTTATACAACCTATTTTCTGACCATGACATCATACAAATTCCAAAACCTATTCAAAAACCAGTAGCATTCTTAATTTCAAGACTTAGAGCCAAAAAAACAAAAAAATACTACGAAATAATGGGTGGAAAATCACCACAAAAAGAACAAACACTCCAGCAAGCCCAAAAACTCCAAGAAATACTTGGAGAAGATTATAAAGTTGTCGTTGCAATGAGATATTGGCATCCATTCACGGAAGAAGCTTTAAACCAGCTTTTCCAAGAAAAAATAAAAAAAATAATCTTGCTACCATTATATCCACACTACAGCAGAACAACCACAGGCTCATCTTTTAATGAATTTGACAGAAAAGTTAAAAGATACATTAAGCCCGGTAAATTTGCGATACTATCTACACTAAGAGGAACAAAAGAACCCTACCACTATTTTTCAGACATTCCCATTGTAAAAATAAACTGCTACTTTGACAATCCTTTATACATAAAGGCAATGGTAGAAAACATTAAAGAAAACCTACCAGAAGATTATAAAGATTATTATTTTTTATTTACAGCCCACAGCTTGCCGGAAAAGATCATCCTTGACGGCGACCCATACAAGAAACAAACAGAAACAACAGTTAAGCTAATAATGGAGCATTTTCCAAATGTTAAACATTCCTTAGCTTATCAATCAAAAGTTGGACCTGTAAAGTGGTTAGAACCTTTTACAGACCAAGAAATTGAAAGATTAATAAAAGAAGGATATAAAAAGCTAATAGTTATACCTGTTAGCTTTGTCTCAGAACATTCAGAAACACTTTACGAGCTTGATTATCTGTATGGCAACATAGCAAAAGAGCTTGGAGCTGAAAGTTTTATCAGAATACCGACTTTAAAAACTCATCCAATGTTTATAGAAACACTAAAAGAGCTTGTGATTAAAAACTCTTAGGATCTACTTCTATAATTACATCCACATCCTTTTTCAGCAATTTTTCAGCTAAAACCTTTATCGTTTGCTTTTCCTTTTCTGATTTGTACTCAAAATAATAAATAAAACTGTTTGATTTTTGAGAGAAAGAATATACTTTCAAGCTTGAGATTTCTTTCAATACCTTTTCAACATACTCTTTTTGATTTGGTTTAAACACAATTTTAAATCTTACAAGCTTTAAAAACGGAGGTAGTTTATTTTTCTTTCTATAGGCGGTTTCTTTTTTATAGAAATTTTCTAAAATTTGATTTACATCAAAGGATTTAGTCCCTATATTTTCCGCAAGCCAATTCTCCAGTGTATTAGAAAAAATGATATAACTATCCTTAGCTACTGTTAAAGGAGATATTACAGACCTTAAAAATTTTTCATTCGACCTATAATCAGGCAAATCTAAAATAAAATCAGGATAAAGATTTATAACCATATCAAAGCTTTCAAACTGCAGTATATCTTTTAAACTTGATTCTACAATGATTTTGTTAGAATCCAGTAGCTTTCTAAGTTTTTCACTTTTTTTAAGAAATTCAAAAACAAACTCTTTTCCAAATCCAGTCTCTTTTAGCTTAAAATCACATTCAGGGCAGGTTTTAAAGTATTCAAACCTTTTTTTACAAGACGGACATTTAAAGATTTTAATGCTGTTTTGAATGTAAGTTTTTAGTGGAACATCACAGGTTGGACAGACCGCTTCCCATCCACATCTTGGACAGTAAATAAATCCAGAGTAATAGCTTTTATGAGTTAAAATCAGGGTTCTTCCTTTCTCTGAAATCAAGCTCTGTAGTTTATTTAAAGTTTTATTGGTAGACTTAAAAGGATTAATTTCTACATAAGATTTTATAACATCTTTATCTTTTTTTAGATTTGTAGCATTAATCAAGTAGCTTTCAATGGATAAAATGGAAGATGCTAAGATGATTGGAATATTTTTTTCTTTATGAATGTAATATAAAACCCTTTTTGTCTCAAACCTTGGAGACCTTAAAACTTTATAAGCTGAAGAATGTTCTTGCTCAAGAATTATGAGATTTAAGTCTTTTATAGGAATAAGCAAAGAAGATACAGTTCCGATAACAATAGATGGATTCTTTGTTATCTCTTTAAAGATTTCAAATTGAAGTTTGGGATTAATTCCATCATGATAAAAATATACATTTTCAAACTTTTGGGATAAATCTTTATAAAGTTTATTTCCAAAGGCAATGCTTGGAACAACAATTAACACACTTTTATTTGTTTTAACGTATTTTTTTATAAGCGATATGTAAGCTTTTAACCTATCTTTGAAATAAAATCTATCATAAACATATATCTGACTTTCTAATAGTTTTGGAGTATAGTCAGATGTTTTTGGTTGTTTAAAAACAGGAGTTTTTATTTTTATGCTGCTTTCAACAGGAATAAGAATACCTTTTTCAAGCAAACTTTTAATGCTTCTTTTAGAAAATCCAAGCGATAACAGATCCTCATAAGATACTTCTTGATTTTCTTGAATGATTTGAATAATTTTTTTAGCTGTTTCTGAGATTTTTTTAAGCTCTACATTTTCATTAATGTTAAAAACTTTAAAAGCAAGCGGGTCTTTTATGGCTTTTTCTCTCAAGATATTTGGAATGAAAAAATCTACAGTCAAACCTATCGGAGATAGATAATAATCTGAAATTTTTTTAATGACGTTTATTTCTTTTTCTGTAAATACTTGAAAATCATCAATTTTTATGATATCTTTCAGTTTGTCTCTATATTCTACAGGAACGTTTTCAATAGAGTTAGATATTCCAACGACTAATCCATAGGATTTAGTACTCTTAAATGGAACTATTACTCTTCTGCCTATAAAATTTTCTAAAGACTTAGTTTGAAACCTGTACCAGAAGGTTTGATAAAGTGGTACAGGAACAGCTATTTCAAGAAAGATTTCATTCAATTTCTTCTATTACAAAGTTTTGGTTGGTGTAGATGCAGACTTCTCCTGCTATCTTCATCGCCTCTTCTACAATTTTGCGAGCATCAAAATCTGTATTTCTATAGAGTGCCAACGCAGCAGACCTTGCATAATCTCCACCAGAACCTATAGCTAAAACAGGTTCGTCAGGTTCTATCACATCACCATTTCCAGAGAGTAAAAGCATATTGTTTTTATCTGCAGCTATCATTACCGCTTCTAATCTTCTTAGATATTTATCCAATCTCCAGTCTTTAGCAAGCTCTACTGCAGATTTGATTAAATTTCCTTTATACTTGTTTAATTTTTCTTCTAATCTTTCCATTAATGCAAGACCATCTGCGGCACTACCTGCAAAACCAACTACAACTTTACCTTCATTTAAAACTCTTATCTTTTTTGCTGTATGCTTAACAACAGCAGACCCAAGAGTTACCTGACCATCTCCGGCTATAACTGTTTTTCCATTTCTTCTAACAGCTAATATTGTTGTACTTTTAATTTTTTCCATTCTTTTCCTGTATTATCTTTGCTATTGGGTCTTTATCGTTCATATACTGCTCCATAAGGTCAACATCTTCAACTTCTTTTAGGTCTTTAATGTTAGCTGGAATTCTTTTAGCAAATAAAAATCTTCTCATATAATAATCTTCATTAATATTTGCTATTTCAACTCTTCCACCTTTAGAAGAGGCGTGAATCATTTTACCATCGCCAATATAAATCCCTACATGTGAAGGAAAGCTTGCATAAGTTGCAAAGAATAATAAGTCTCCTGGTTTTAAGTTTTCTTTTCTGACAAAATATCCGTATCTTGCTTGTTCTCTTGCAGTTCTTGGAAGTTTAAATCCTGCAAGCTCAAAAACATGCTGAACGAAAGATGAGCAATCTATCCCATTTATAGAGTTTCCACCGAAAGAGTACTTTGTGCCAAGTAATCCTATTGCATACTTATAAATATCCTTGTTAGGCTCAAGGTAATCACCATACACTCTTTGACCATAAGAGTAAGAAACCTTAGTTATTTTTACATGATTACGACCTTTTTTAGCTATTTTTAGGTATTTATGACTCATTTTTGTATGGCTTGATTTTTTAGATATTTTTACATGGTTTGATTTTTTAGATACTTTTGTTGCATGATGGCTTGTTTTTTTGGTTGAATGACCTTTAGTTTTAGCTTCTGCTATATTCGGTAATATAAAAATTGACAAACTTAAAAACGTACCTATAATTTTCTTGGTTAGCTTCATAATCATCCCCCTATTCTTATAAAACTGATTTAAATTATAACAGTAAAAAAATTTTTTGTAAACTTTTTTAAAAGTCATGATATTTTGGTAAAACTCCTCTTTGCTCATGATATCACAAAAATATTTCATAGGTTACTTTTCGTTTAATAGACATAAAACTTTAGAATCTGTTCATGAATACAGATTATTTAAAGCTGAGGCTGCTTGCAAAAATCCAAATCGTCATTCTGCAGCAAGCGAAGAATCTCATGTTTTTCTTTTCAAGTCAAAAAATCAAGAAAAGAGATCCTTAGCCTTTACAGCCTCAGGATGACACGGAAAGGCAAGCTTACGAAAATTTTGGAACACTAGCTCAATTTGTTATAGCCTCACCTTTTCATTCTTAATATTCTATAGCTACTTCATGGCATTTATAAGTTTCATCTTCTTCCATGATATTCACTCATCAATCTATCAACTATTGCCTCTGTATTTACTAACTCTTTGATGCTGCCATCTCTTTTTTGATACTCTATCTTGCCTTCTTTTAAAGCTTTTCCTATGACTATTCTATGTGGAATTCCGATTAGGTCGGCATCTTTAAATTTTACTCCTGCAGATTCATCTCTTTCATCAAGTAATACGTCTAAACCTTTTTCTTTCAACTTATTGTATATATCAAATCCTACGTTTAGACTCTCTTGGTCTTTTGTATTTAAAACAAGAATATGAACATCAAACGGTGCTACGTTTTCAGGCCAAATAATTCCTTTATCATCATGATACTGCTCAACTATCGCAGATATTAATCTGCTTACGCCAATACCATAGCAACCCATTATGATTGGCTTTTCTTTTCCGTCTTTATCTACAAAGTAAGCTTTCATACTTTCAGAATACTTCGTTCCAAGAAGGAATATATGACCAACTTCTAAACCTGTTGTTTCTTTTAATGGAAAGTGGCATACAGGGCAAGGGTCGCCTTCTTTTGCAGTTGCAAGGTCATAAAAGCCAATGACTTTAAAATCTCTATCAATGTTTGCATTGATGTAATGATAATCTTTTTCGTTTGCTCCTACAACTATGTTATAAAGCTCTTTAACAGAAAAATCAGCATAGATTGGAAGATTTAAGCCAATAGGACCTGCAAAACCTTCCGGAATTCCAAGATTTTCCAACTCTTCCTTTGTTGCCATTCTAACGTCAATAGCTTTAAATAAGTTTGCTAATTTTGTTTCGTTAAGCTCTCTATCACCTCTTATTAAAACAGCTACAAAATCTTTATCATCTATTTTGTATATTAGTGTCTTAACAAGCTTTGTTATTGGAACGTTTAAAAAGTTAGCAACATCTTCTGCCGATTTTATGTCAGGAGTATGAACTTTTTCTATTGGTTTTGGCTCTTCCGGTGGTAGTTTATGATGATGAAATTTTGCAGCTTCAACGTTTGCAGCATATCCACACTTTTCACAGTATACAATATGTGCCTCACCTGATGGAACTTTTACCACAAACTCATGAGAAAACTTTCCACCAATAGCTCCAACATCAGCCTCTACCATGAGATAATCAAGCCCAAGCTCTTTAAAGATTTTATGATATGCTTCTTTCATTGCTTCATAAGTATTTTTTGCATCTTCTTCTGAGACATCAAAAGAATATCCATCTTTCATGATAAACTCTCTTCCTCTTATCAAGCCATATCTTGGTCTTGCTTCATCTCTAAACTTTGTCTGTATTTGATAAAAATTTAGCGGCAAATCTTTGTAAGACCTAACATTTTTTCTTACTAAATCTGTAATTGTTTCTTCATGAGTTGGACCAAGGGCAAATTCTGCATCTTTTCTGTCTTTCAATCTAAAAAGCTCTTTTCCGTATACATACCATCTTCCTGTTTCTTTCCAAAGTTCAGCAGGTGTAAGAATTGGCAGTAATACCTCTAAGGCTCCTGAATCATCCATATGTTTTCTGATTATATTCTCTATTTTTCTTAAAACTCTTAATCCAAGTGGTAAATATTCGTATATTCCGGCTGATAAACTTCTTATAAAACCACCTCTAACAAGATATATATGACTTGGAACAACTGCGTCGGATGGATTTTCTTTTAAAGTTGGCATAAAAAACTTGCTTGCTAACATTATCTCCTCCATAAGGAATTGATGTAAATAGAAATTATACCATTATCCAAGATTTTGGTCTGAAAAAATCTTTTATGAAATTTTTAATAAGAGCTATTTAATACTTAATGATGCTTAATTAAATAAATCACTGCAACAAACACGGCTGTTTTTAACACATAGCCTAAAAATGAATAAAAAAAGAACCGCTTATATGACATTCTTTTAAAGACCTTTATATTTCTTCTGCCAAATCTAATCTTTCCACCGAAAAAGCTAAATTTCAATCTATATCTCCTTTATGAGGCTGTTCCAAAAATCCACATCGTCATTCTGAGCGAAGCGAAGAATCTCATGTTTTTGTTGAATTTCTCACCCGACATATTAAATTTGCATATTTTTTATAAAATTTAAAAAATGTAATCCTTCGGCCTCACGGCCTCAGGATGGCAAAAAGGTAAACTTACAAAAATTTTTACTGTATTCTCTAAATTACTGTATATCTGTAATCTTTACTGTGCTATAATTTCAGGACTATGAAATTAAACTTATCTCCATTAGTAGTTTTTATGATAGGTTTTATTTTAGTATTTTCAACGTTTAAAAGCTATAACATCATCATTGTTGGAGAAAATCACACAGATGAGCTTGACCATAAAAAGCAGCACGAAGTAATCAAAGATTATTATAAATATGATAAAAAAATAATCATTGTAATGGAGATGTTTCAGCAACCTTTTCAGGAGTATTTGGATAAGTATATTCAAGGTGAGATAAATTTAAACCAGCTTGTAGAAAAAACAGAGTATAAAAAAAGATGGGGCTTTGATATTAAACTATACAAAGATATTTTAGAGTTTGCAAGAGAAAACAAGATAAAAATCGTTGCTTTAAACATTCCGTCTGAGCTACTGTCTGAAATTAGAAAGAAAGGATTAGAAAATATAGATTCTGCATATTTGCCAAAGCCAATTCCAAAGCATACACCAGAAGAGATAAAGTTTATTGATGAAGCAATGAAAGAGCATAAAAACATTAAAAATAAGCAAGCTTTTTATGATATCCAGCTTGCCTGGGACTACGGCATGGCATACAAAATATATGATACATATAAAAAATATCCTGATTATAAAATCATTGTTTTGATTGGCAAAGGTCATGCAAAAACTGTAAAAAGATTTTTGAATGTTTTAGATAGCAATTTAGAAATTTTTGTAAATGATTGAGAAAGTCCCCCGCCGGTCGGCAGGGATGAAATGGTTAGTTTGATTTATCTAATTCTTTCATTTCATTTAAAGCAACCTGAGCATATCCTTCTGCCCCAATAGATTTAAAGAGATTATATGCACGAGTAAGGTAATCTCTTGCTGTTTTTTTATCTCCTTTATCTTTATAAAGCCATCCAAAATACAAATAACCTGTAGCTTCCCAATATTTATCTCCTACCTTTTTAACACCTTCAAGACCTTCAGATAAGTATTTTTCTGCGTTGTTATAGTCTTTCATATTTCTGTAGGTATCTCCAAGGTTTAACTTCCACATAGAAACACCATGATAATCCCCATACCTCTCATCTATTTCAATAGCTTTTTGTAAGTATTCAACAGCTTTTTGATAATCACCTTTTTTGTAATATATATTAGCAATATTGTTATAAGTAGGTGCTTTTTCTTTTTCATTTGTTTGTAAACTTAAAGATTCTTCATAATAACTTAAAGCTTTATCTAATTCTCCTTTACTATCATATATCCCAGCAATATTGTTTAATACAGTAGCCTGCATACCTGTATTACCTAAATCCTTTGCTAAGCTTAAACTTCTACTGTAATACAAAAGTGCATCATCTAAATAGCCCATTTTTTTTAAAATCAGCCCAATTTCATTGTAAATACGCATCAAATCTTTTTTGTTATTTGTTAAACTCTCTGCTTTTTTCATATTTTCATAAGCAAGTTTAAGCTCTCCAATATTAAAATAAGCTTCTCCCAAGCAATAATATGCGTCTGAATTCTTGGGATATTTTTTAACGGCTAATTTGCCAGCTTCTATAGCTCTTTTATAATCTCCGGCATCGATAAAGTTCCAGCACGCATCAATTGGTGTTTTTGCAAAGGCCATGTTTTCAAATACTAAAAGATTAAGCGATAAAACAAGAATGCTTAAAGCTTTTTTCATGGTTTTTGCCTCCTGATTAATTATTTTTGTTGATTTTGCTGATTTTTCTTAGCTGCTTCTACACGCTTTTCCCATCTCTTTTTATCAAGCTTGCAAACAACACCGCCGTTGTTATAGACAACAGAATAATCAAAATTACAATACAGGGCAGCTACTATAATTGGCAGTTGATCATTTCCCCAGCTATTTGGTAAAAAGACTAATAACTGCCCATCTTCACACTGACTTACATCGTCATCTACATTTTTTATTACGCACAACGCAGACTTATCTTCCGTAGACTCTTGATTTTCATTCTTAGATTCCTTTTTCCCAGACTCAAAGCAAGAGCTTAAAATAAGACTGCTACAAACAGCAAACAGCATTAATTTTTTCATGGCTCAACCCCCTCAAAAAAATTTTTACTATATTTCTATATTTAAAAAACTACATTTCCCCCATTTTCTGACATAAATCTAAAATCCTTGATTATCTTCTCAAAATATTATACATTAGAAAGTATGATTACCAATAACTTAATACATGGAGAACAAAATGGTTAAGATTTTAACAGCTTTGTTAATGATTTTTAACTTCTCATATGCAACTATCATAGTTGGAAAATGGAATGACCCAATCACACCAACAACGGTAGATTATGTCAATAGAATAGTAAATACAGCAGAAGAAAAATCAGCAAAGGCTATAATCTTACAGCTTGATACACCTGGTGGATTAGAAACATCAATGAGGGAAATAATAAAAGAAATCCAAAGAACAGATATTCCGTTTATAGTTTACGTGTATCCAAAAGGTGCAAGGGCGGCATCTGCCGGTGCTATTATCACAATATCGGCAGATGTGGCAGCAATGGCTCCGGCAACTAACATAGGCTCAGCGTCCCCTGTATCTATGGAAGGCAAAGATATAGAAGAGACAATGAAAAAGAAAGTAATGAACGATATGGTAGCATTTGTTAAAAGCATTGCTAAAGAAAAAGGAAGAAATGAAGAAGTTGCAGAAAAAATGATTACAGAAAGCATAAACCTTACATCAGAAGAAGCATTAAAAAATAAAGTAATTGACGTATTAGCAGAAGATTTGAACGATTTAATCTCAAAGCTTGATGGCAAAAAAGTTATAAAAAATAATAAAGAGATTACTCTCAATCTAAAAAATCAGCCGATTGAATTTGTAGAGCTTAATTTTAAAGAAAAACTTTTAACAATTTTATCAAATCCAACGGTTGCTTATTTCTTGTTGATGATAGGATTTTATGGAATTTTCTTTGAGCTTTATAATCCCGGCTCTATCATCCCTGGAACGGTTGGAGCAATCTCTCTTGCACTGGCTTTATATTCTCTTAATATCATCTCTGCAAACTGGCTTGGTGTGATTTTGATAGGTTTAGGTGTTTTATTTTTTATTTTAGAGATGATAACTCCGTTGTTTGGTGGGCTTGCTATTGCCGGCGTTATATCCTTAGCTCTTGGTTCTATTATTTTAATCCCTTCCGATTCAGCTTATGGTGATATATCATTGCAAGTAATCATTCCAACGGTAATTTTTAGTGCTGTATTTTTCTTTTTAGTGGCATACAAAGGTGCAAAAATTCAAAGAGAAAAACCAAAAACAGGCTCAGAGGCTATGATTGGAGATAAGGCAGTGGCTTATACAGACATTAATAAAGAATGTGGAAAAGTGATGTATCACGGTGAGCTATGGTTTGCATACTCAGATGAAGAAATAAAGAAAGATGAAACGGTAATCATAGAAAAAGTAGAGGGTTTAAAGCTAAAAGTTAGGAAAGCTAAACCAAATGATGAGTTAAGCTGTGGAATCTGAAAAAGCTTCTCTTAAAGCTTCTTCTCTCTGTCTGCAGGTTGCACACTCTCCGCAGGGTGGAACGGTTCCTTTATAACAAGAGTATGTTTTTTCAAATGGAACTCCAAGCTCCCTGCCAAGTTTTGCAATATCTGTTTTACTCATGCCTAAGAATGGAGTAAAAATCTTTATTCTGTTTTTCTTCTTTGCTACCATTACAGAACTTGCATTTATAACCGCTTCTGCAGATGATGCAAACTCAGCCCTACAATCTGGATATGGTGAGTCTAAGGAATGTATGCCAATTCCTATGTTTTCTATCTCATAAACATCAGCAAACGATGCTGCTATTGACAAAAATATTAAATTTCTCATTGGTACGGTCGTTATCGGTGGTTCATCCGGATAGTTTTCTGATGGAATTTCTAAATTCTCATCTGTTAAAGCACTGCCTTTAAGCTGTTTTAGGTGTGGCACTTCAACGATAAAATGCTCCTTTACGCCTGCAATTTTTGAAAGCTCTTTTGCATATTCAAGCTCTATGCTGTGTTTTTGTCCATAAGAGTAAGATATAGCATATATATCTTTAAACATAGTTTTTGACAACCAAAGCAAAACAGCACTATCCATTCCGCCGGATAATAAAACGATTATATTTTCTTTCTTTAACATTTTACTGTCCGCCTTTTGCTTTCCATTTTAGATAGCTTTCTATAAAGTCATCTATTTCTCCATCCATTACAGCTTCTATATTTCCAGTCTCAAATCCTGTTCTTAAATCTTTAACCAATTGATACGGTTGGAAAACATAAGACCTTATCTGACTTCCCCATGTGATGTCTTTTTTCTCACCTTCAAGTTCTTTCTGTTTTTCTTTTCTTTTTTCAAGCTCTAACTGATAAAGCTTTGCTTTAAGCATATTCATAGCTTTAAGTTTGTTTTGAAGCTGAGACCTTTCACTCTGACAAGTAACTACAATACCGGTTGGAATATGTGTAATTCTAACAGCTGAATCTGTTTTGTTTACATGCTGACCGCCTGCACCGCTTGCTCTGAATGTATCTATTCTAAGGTCTTCTTCGTTTATTTCTACTTTTATATCTTCATCAATTTCCGGAATTACTGAAACAGCTGAAAAGGATGTATGTCTTCTTTTGTTTGCATCAAATGGAGAAATTCTTACAAGTCTATGAACTCCTTGCTCTCCTTTTAAGTATCCATAAGCATAGGGTCCTTTAATAATCACTGTTGCACTTTTAACACCTGCCACATCATCCGGCTGAAAGTCTACAAGCTCAACTTGATAACCTCTCTTTTCTGCCCATCTTGTGTACATTCTAAGTAGCATCTCTGTCCAGTCGCAAGCTTCAACTCCGCCCGAACCAGCCTGAACGGTAAGGATTGCATTTTTTGAATCCATCTCATCCGATAACAGACTGCCAAGCTCTAATCTGCTGATTTCTTTTTCTATTTCTTTTAATTCTTTTTCAACTTCGTTATAAAGCTCTTGGTCTTCTTCCATTTCAAGAAGTGTGATGTAGTCTAAAATGTTATTGACTTTTTTATCAACGGTTAAAATCTCTTCTAATTTTTCTCCTAAGTAGTTTCTCCTTGATGAGATTTCTTGAGCTTTTTTTGTATCGTTCCAAAAGTTAGGGTCTGCCATTAAATCGTCAAGTTGTTTTATCTCCTCTTCCAACTTTTCTGGCTTTAAAATCTCTTTTAAATTATCCCATTTCTCTTTTATCTCTTCCCATTTAGTCTTTATTTCTTCTACTATCATCGCTGCACCTTTAAAGAATTTTTTGAAATGATAATTTTATCAAATTTTAAGTTATTTCAAGATGTTAGACATTACAGGTAGGAAGTAAAAAAACTTTACTTAATCACTCTCTTACTTTATCACTTGACACGTCCAACGACATTCTCTTTTCTCTACTTTCTGACAAGATATTTAAAATCTCTTTCTCATCTTCTTTTTTTATAGCCTCTTTTAGCCTTTCTAAGGATTTTTGAAAAACATCTATTGTATGTAAAACATTTTCTTTATTTTCTAAAAATATATCCTTCCAAACCGTGGGTGAACTTGCTGCTATTCTTGTAAAGTCTTTAAATCCTCCGCCCGGATATTTAAATAAATCAATTCCTGTCTCTTTAGATAAAACTATCAAACTATCAACAAGTGCAAAAGCTATTGCATGGGGCAGATGTGATACACTGGCAAAGACAAAATCATGTAAATGCGGGTCCATTATTTCTGTTTTTGAGCCAATATCCTTCCAAAACTTTTCAACCTTTTCTATTTTCTCTCTATCATCTCCAACAGGAGTTAATATCAATCTTGCATTTTTAAATAAATCATACTTTGCATTCTCTATGCCTTCTTTTTCTGTTCCTGCTATTGGATGGACTCCTACAAAAACATGTGGCTTTAGTATCTCATACAATCTTAGTACCAAATCACCTTTTACACTGCCAACATCAGTTACAACTGTATCATCTTTCAAAAAAGGTTTTATTTTTAATGCTATACTTTCAAAAGTTTTAACAGGTGTGGATAAAACTACAAAATCTATATTATTTACCCAAGGAATCTTTTCATAAGAATCATAACCTTCATCGATTGCTTTAAGCTCTAATGCTTTTTCTATTCTGTTTTTATTTAAATCAAACCCGTAGATTTTGCCTTTATAACCTTCTTTTCTTAATGCTAAGGCTAAAGACCCTCCAATTAGTCCAAGACCGATGATTAAAATTCCTTTAAATCCACCAAAATCTTTCTCCACTGTATCACCTCTTACTTAACAAGCAATACAGGAACAGGAGACCTTGACATTATATAGTTTGTTGTACTTCCAAGAATAAGCTCTTTAACGATACTTTCACCAAACGCACCCATTACAATAAGGTCAATATTGTCTTTATTTGTGGTTATATATTCATCTAATATATCCTCTGGTAAGCCGTATTTATCAATAAATTCAAATGGAACTTCAAGAATAGACTTAAGTCTTTCTCTATAGCTTTCTGCTAATGGTTGGTTTTCTACTTTATCCTTAAACACAGAGATGACTTTTACATTTGTTTGTAATGTTTTTGCTAAATAGTTTACATAGATTGCGGCATGGACTGATTTTTCCCTTCCATCAAATGCAAGTAAAATAGTTTTTATTTCTCTAAATTCTTGTGGTGTTACCATCACCGGACAGTGTGCTTTTCTTGCTATTGCTTCGGCAGTAGAGCCAAGAAGAAGTGGAGCAAATCCTGCATGCTCTCCTTTCTTTCCAACTATCAGTATATCCTCCGGGTCAGCCATGTTAATAAGCTCATCTACAACCACGCCATAAGCTGATGCAATAGAACAATCACCGCCTTCTTCTCTACATCTTACAGCAAATTCATCTAAAATTGCATCTGCTTTTGCATCAAGAATTTCTTTTATTTTAGCTGTTAAATCTCCGTAAACAGTAAAACCAAGACCGCCTGCTATGTCTGACAAGAAAGGTCCTTCTAATAGTCTTATGTCAATAATATGAATACCTACAACCGGTTTTTTTAATTTTTTTGATAGATAAATTCCATATTCTCCTGCTACTTTACTAATTTTTGAACCATCTAATCCTACAAGAATTCTGCCAATCATGATTGTACCTCTCCTTTTGTAAATTCTTTCCAAGATTTTACCACTTCATTTACCGATTCATCTACTTTATTTTTTTCCGTTTCCCATACCATGATACTGCTTTTTGATAGTAAAAATCTTACTTTAAAATCAAGTGGATGGTTTTTTGATACTAAAACATCCAATCCAAGCTTTGAAAGAAGTTTAGATAGATTATTTTCTTCTATGGTTATAGAATAACTGCTAAGAATCTCTAAATCTTTGCTAATATCGTAAATGCATACGACTCTTGCTGTTTCAAAATCTCTTATGTTTTGATTTTGATCACATAAAACGCCTATTCTTAAACCTTCCTGTCTTGCCGGTTCGTAATGTATTACGACAGATTCTACATTTTGTATTTTTTGTTTTATCTCCTCTGCAATTTCATCAACGATTCTGTGTGCCTCTCTAAGAGACATGTTATGGAGAAGTATTTCTACTTCAACAAATTTATAACTTCCTGCAGTTCTTCCTTTAATTTCTTTTATATCAACTACTGCCGGATTTTTAAGAATTAAATTTTTAATTTTATTAAGCTCATCAAAGTCTAAGGAATAATCAAGCAAAACTTTTATTGAATCTTTTAAAATTTCAAATCCGCTTTTAAAAATAAATACAGATACGATTGCTGCTGCATACTTATCTAAGTTATAACCAAAATAAACACTGATTAGACCTATCAAAACTATAACGGAAGATAGAAAATCAGCCCAAATATGCTCAGCATCTGCAACAAGAACAGGAGAGTTTAGTTTTTCACCGGCTTTTTTCTCAAATCTTGAATAGAAAAACGTTAAAACCATCGCAATCAACATAACAAAGATTGCATACTCTGGATTTTTTACTTGATGGCTTTCATGTGAGAAGAATGCTTCTTTAAGTATTTCATAAGCTGCAAAGAATAAGAAAAAAGATATTATTACAGCTGCTATGTTTTCTACTTTATAAAGACCATAGGGAAAATCTTTTGATTTTTTTGCTGTAATCTTTACGCTGATAAATGATATGACAGATGCTATGAGGTCAGAAAAGGAGTGGATAGCCTCAGCAATAAGTCCAAGACTATTTGTAATAAGTCCAACAACAAGTTTTAAAATCGATAAAAAAAGATTTAAAGTTAGAGAGCCAAGTATCCAACGCTCTTTTAAAGTTTGGTGATGGTTATTATTCATTTTCTAATTTTTTACCTCTTATTTCTTACATGCTTTAATTAAATTGTAAAATTCATCAAAAATATAAAATGAGTCATGAGGTCCCGGTGCTGCTTCCGGATGATGCTGGATTGAAAATACAGGATAATTTTTATGTCTCATTCCTTCTACTGTGTTATCGTTTAAATTAATATGAGTAATTTCAACATCTTGAGGAAGTTTAGATTCATCTGTTGCGTAGTTGTGGTTTTGTGCTGTAATTTCAACTCTTCCTGTTTTTAGATTTTTAACTGGATGGTTTCCACCGTGATGACCAAATTCGAGCTTATAAGTTCTACTTCCAAAAGCCCAAGATAAAAGCTGATGTCCAAGACATATACCAAAGATTGGCTTTTCTGAAGCAATAAGTTTCTTTATCTGCTGTATCTGATAGGTTAAAATTGCCGGGTCTCCCGGTCCATTTGATAAGAAAATTCCATCCGGATTTATGCTTAACACCTCTTCTGCTGAAACGTTGTGAGGAAAACATATTAGCTCTAAATTTCTATCAGCAAGAAGTCTTAAAATATCTTTTTTAACGCCATAGTCTATTACTGCAACTTTATAATGAAATTCTGTTTGCTCCGTATAACCCTCCGGCCATTTCCAACTTTTTTGAGTCCATCTATAAACTTTTGATGTTGACACTTCCTTAACTAAATTTAGCTGTGAAATATCCGGAACACTTCTTGCTTTTCTTACCGCTTCTTGGGGTGAAATATCACCAATGCCGATGTATCCTTTCATTACTCCATAGTCTCTTAAAACTCTAACTACCGCTCTTGTATCTACGCCAAAAATTCCAATTACGTTGTTTTCTTCTAAGTACTCTTTTAAGCTTTTTTTTGCTCTATAATTTGAATAAGTGGCAGGAACATCTTTTACAACAAAGCCGTTAACCCAAATTCTGTCAGATTGGCTGTCTTCGTCGTTTATCCCATAGTTTCCAATTTCTGCACCTGTCATAACTACAATCTGACCTTTGTAAGATGGGTCTGTGAGGATTTCTTGATATCCTGTCATTGATGTATTAAAGATTACTTCTCCGCCGGTTTCTTTTAATTTATAGCCGGAAAATGCATAACCGTAGAAAAAATGACCATCTTCAAGTGCCAAAATCGCTCTTTCCATTAAACAACCTCAATCATTTTAAGATAATATTTTATCATGTCAGGATGTGGAAATGTAAATTGAGCTTTTTAGGCTGCTTGTAAAAAACCTGTAAATACTGTTCCAAAAAACCCACACTAAGGAAAAGACAAGTTTACAAAATTTTGAAACACTTTCAAACCTGTATCATCATTTTAAGAGAAGTAAAGAATCTCGTAGCTTCACTGAATTCCTCACTCAACGTGTCTGAAAATTATTAAAAGAGATTAGGAAATTATATCTTGTTGACGATATGGTACAATTATACAGAAGAATCGATGTAATAGGGTTGTTGCAGTGATTGAAAAGTGCAAAGATGCTCTTCGCAAAGATGATTTAGAAAAGGCTATAGAATATGGCAAGCGGGCGGTTGAGATGTATCCTAACAATTTTGATTCCTACTTTTGTTTAGGAAAAGCATATCATAGAATGAGACAGCCAGAACTTGCTTACGAAAACTTCAAAAAAGCAGAAGAGCTTGCAAGTAGCAAAGAAGATCTGGCGTCTATTTACGAATATATAGGGCGAATATTGGCTATTATAGGTAAATTAGATGATGCACTTACGTATTACAACAAAGCTTTAGGATTAACAAAAGAAATTGGTGGCAAAGCAGCACCTTTACTTAGAACTATTGCAGAGATATATTTTAAGAAAGGAGATCTTGATAAAGCTTTAGATTATTATGATGCTGCATTTACAGCAGGAGAAGAAGAGGGTGCAAGTAAAGAGTTTATGGCAGAAATTATCAACGACATGAGTATTATATATGCTGAGTTAGGTTTTTATAAGGAAGCCATAACCCTTCTTAAGGACTTGATCTTATTCGGAAATCTTAGTGAGAATGATCATATTGTTTATGTAGCTGAAATAAATCTTGGAGCCGTTTATGGTGCAATGGGAAACAAAGAGGCAGCAAAAAGGTACCTATCGATGGGGCTTAACCATGTAAAGAAAATAGGAGATAAATATTGGGAAGCTGTAGCTTACTTTCATCTTGGACGTATCCTTAATAAGAAAAAGTATTCAGATAAAGCTAATGAGATTTTTAAAGAGATTGGAGTGGCGGGAGTTAATCATTGGATATCATGAAGCAGAATAATGATATTAATTAAAATCTGTGCTTTTTTCCGATGTTTTTGATAAATGTCCAAACAATAAAGAAGCTTCTTTGATGTTTTTAGCAATATCTGCTGAGAAAAATTTTAGATTTTCTAAATCCTCTTTCAAGATTTCAATCTCCATCATACTTTGAGCTAAAAAGTCTATTATATCTTTTTCATAAATTGTAAAATTCTCCGGAAATAATGGAGTGTAAACTTCTAAAGACGGGATTGTAAAAATAATCCATGCAAGAGCACTAAGGGTTATATTACAAACATCTTCAGCTTTTTCTTTACTTTCTATCTCCGGGATTTTATTAACGATTTCTGAAATTTTGCTTAGAGTTTCTGCAAAGTTGTTTAAAATAAATATTGAATCTTCTAAGGATATAACACTGCCTTCTTTTACTATCTTATCTATCTTCTTCTGTCCAAAGTAGATAAAAGATTCAACATCATAAATCAATAAGTCAATTTTATCTCTTATCATTTCCCTCTAAATATTCCTCAATTAATCTTCTAATTTTTAACATAGTTGCCGTATGAAGTTGTGAAATTCTTGATTCTGAATAACCTAAAATTTCTGCAATCTCTTTCATGTTTAAGTCTTCATAATAGTAAAGAGTAACTATCAATCTTTCCCTTTCATCAAGCTTATTCATTATTATATCAGAAAGAATTTCTTTAAGCTGTTTTTCTTCTACGTACTTTTCTGGTGTATCGTCATTTGTTGAAATTACTTCCCAAAGGTGCAAGCTTTCATCGTCATCTTTACTAATATCAGAATCTAAGGATATTAGAATTTTATTAACTGTTTTTTCTGCATATGCCATATACTCTTCAAGACTCATACCGAGGTATTCTGCTATCTCTTCTGGCTTTGCTTCTCTTCCTAATTTTGTTTCAAGTTCTACGATTTTGTTTTCAAGGTTTTTTACTTTATTTCTTACGTTTCTTGGCACCCAATCAAGCTGCCTAAGATGGTCAAGAATGTATCCTCTTACTCTGATTTCTGCATAGGTTGAGAATTTTACTCCTTTTGATGGGTCAAACTTTTCAAGAGCATCATATAACCCTAATACTCCAACTTGAAAAAGGTCTTCTTCGTCTACTATTGGCGGTAAATTTTGATGTTTTAATGATTTTACTATGTAATTTATTTTTGGTAGGAATTCTCTAATCATGTTTTCTCTTTCCTCTTTTCTTAGTTGCATAACTATCCTCCAAGGGAGTAATTTTTTCTACTATTAGTATATGCAAAATTCATGCCAATTTTAATTGACTTTATTACAAGATGTAATAGAAAAGGACTGCAGCTAAAATTATGCAGTGTATATGATTACTGTAGCGATTGAGTAATTTTTTTCGTGGGATAGAGAGAGTTTTATCTTGAAATTACAATGGTTTTCTATGTTATGCAGTAAGATTTCTGCAGGTTGGTTTTTGTGTCCCAAGATTTCTATTTGTTTAAATGTAAGTATTTCTTTAAAGGCTTGGTAGTATGCTTTAATGGTTGCTTCTTTTGCAGCAAATCTTGTAGAAAGGCATTGTATGTATTCTTTTTTATTAAGGCAGTATTCTATTTCTTTTTGTGTATAAATTCTTGTTAGGAATTTATCTTTGTACTTTTCATAGGCTTGTTGTATTCTTTTGTTTTCTACTATATCGGTTCCTATGTATATTTCCATTGGCTAGACTTCCTGTTTGTGTGAATTTTTTATTCATTAAACTGTTTCAAAAAATTTGATAAAGATGTTAACTTGTCTGTCATTTCCGCAGCCGGCAAAGAATCTCTTCCTTTTCTTACCTCTCACCTTTACATCCTTCCTTGATAGACTTAGCAACTTCTAAAATAAATCTATCCATTAAAGCTTTAAAATCACCTTTTACCAATTTATACAGAAAATCTAAATCAATGCTTTTTGTAGGGTCTGCTAAATCATTTCTTAGCTGAGCAATTTTATCAAGATTTTCTGCAAGCTTCACAGATAGACAACCATTTTCAGCCAAAGATTTAAAGCAGTCTTTTGAAGACTTTACTTTTAGCTGTCTTGAAATATGCCTACAAATCCATAACGCACCATCTATTGCAACGACGATAAAATACCTGCTTCTATCAATTGCAAAACTATTATTTTTAAACTCTTGCTCGCTCATTTTAGAAAAAGTCTCTAACCTTTTTACTTCTCCTTTTATAGCAGAAGCATAATGATTGACTTTTACAAGATTTACAGGTATTGCAAGCTTTGGCTGTTTTTCTTTTAGCTGTTTTACCACATCTGAAAGTTCTTTTATAAACAATGCATCTAAGGTTTCAACTATATTTTTTGTTAAACGATAGAGCTGTTTTTCCAAGTAGCTGAAATTTTCTTGAAATACTTTATTTTTAAACTCGTTAAAATCTGCAAAAATTCTATTAAGCTTTTCTGAGAAAATCGTATCTTTTGATAGCTTTTCTATACAGTTTTCTTTTATTTTATCATTATAATAATTAGAAAGAATATGACAAGCTATCGCTTCAAGCTCATCGTATAAAATTATAAGATAGTATTTAACTCTATCTGGATACATCGGAGTTTTTAAAAATGCATCTTCTCCAAAATCTATTATCTGCTTTATTTTTTTTAAAGCTGATTTTAGCTTTGTTGCTTTTTCATTTAAAAACTCTACATCCAACATCTTTTGACTCCTTTTTGAAAATTTGCAAAAATTCAAATTATAATATTACAAAATTATTGTTAAATCGTATGTCAAAGATTGGAATAAAAATTGCATATAAATTTTAAACAAAAAAATACGGAGAATGATTATGATCTGCCAATTTCAAAGAACGATAAAAAAACCGATAACCATCGAAGGAATAGGCTTGCACTCAGGAGATAATGTTAAAATAAAGCTTTTCCCTGCAAATAAAAATGAAGGAATAAATTTTATCAAAAATAATGTAGTTATACCTGCAAAGATAGACCATGCCCATAGTTTTGAATATTCAACAACTTTATACAAAGACGGCGTATCAGTTAGGACAATAGAACACCTAATGGCAGCACTTTATTTTACAGGAATTGACAATGTCTATATTGAGCTAATAGGCGAGGAGTTGCCAATCCTTGATGGAAGCAGTAAAGGTTTTGTTGAAAAGATAAAAGAAGCCGGAATTAAAACACTCAACGAAGAAAAATTATATGCAGTTTTAGAAGAACCTGTAAAGGTTGAAATAGAAGATAAATTTATTATGGCGAAGCCATCAAATGAAATAAAAATTACATATCAAGCAAATTATAATAATGATATTATTGGAAATAAAAGCTTTACATACATACCTTATGAAAAAGAGTCTTATGAAGGCGTTTATACAGCAAGAACTTATTGCTTTTTAGAAGAAGTAGAGTACTTAAGGAAAAATGGTCTTGCCAAGGGTGGGTCTCTTGAAAATGCTGTTGTTTTCCATAACAATCAGGTAATAAACGAAGAGGGTTTAAGATTTGAAGACGAGCCTGTAAGACACAAAGTATTGGATTTAATCGGTGATTTGTATCTCCTTGGCTATCCTTTGGTTGCAGAAGTTTACTCTTTTAAAGGCGGACACAGATTAAATGCTATGCTTGTAAAAACATTGGTAGAAAACTCTCTTTTTACAATCAAACCAGCATCAGAAGTTTTAAATTTTATTCTAAATTATAAAGAGGCTTTGGTAGGCTAACTAAAACACCATGATGTCATTCTGAGCGTAAGCGAAGAATCTCCTTTTTTGTTTTCATAAGACATTAAAAGAAGAGATCCTTCGGCCTTCGGCCTCAGGATGACAGGGAAAGGTTGAATGATAAGCATTAAAAAGCAACCTTATTCGTCATTCTGAGCGATAGCGAAGAATCTCATTTTTATCAAATTAATTCTTCATATAAATCTTTCCATTCAGGATTAAAAGAATTAATCAATGCGACTTTCTTTTCCCTTCTCCAACCTTTTATCTCTTTCTCTCTTTTTATCGCATCAAAAACAGAAAGAAAACTCTCATAATAAACAAGTTTACTAACGTTATATTTTGAAGTAAATCCACTTATAAGTTTGTTTTTATGTTCATAAACTCTTCTAACAAGGTTGTTAGTAACTCCAACATAAAGTACTTTATTGTATTTGTTTGTTAAGATATACACAAAATACTGTTCCATTTGATAATTATATCTCAAATTAGCATAATTAAGAAAGTATCAAATCATGAGATCCTTCGGCCTTACGGCCTCAGAATGACAGGAAAAGATTGAATGATAAGCATCAGGAAAAGGCAACCTTATTCGTCATTCTGAGCGTCAGCGAAGAATCTCCGCCTTTATGCCTCTATGATGTCATTCTGCAGCCGGCGAAGAATCTCATCTTCCCACTTCTTAACTTTTCTTTTGCAATTTGCCAAAATGCAAAAAACTAAAGTTTAGTATGTTTATAAACGATAAGTAAATAACAGGAAAGTATAAAACTAAAAAATTGGCATGAAAGTTGTATATAGTAAAAATGAAAATTGAATAAGTTAAAAAACCTCAGGATGACAAAGACACCGAACCGGCTATGTCATTCTGAGCGTAAGCGAAGAATCTCATTTTTTTAAAGACATTAAAAGAGGAGATCCTTCACTTCGTTCAGGATGACGAAAAACCACTAATAATGTCATTCTGAGCGTAAGCGAAGAATCTCATTTTTGTTTTTGAAAGACATTAAAACATGAGATCCTTCACTTCGTTCAGGATGACAAAAGAAAAAATGCTTGACAAAAATCATAATGTGTGTTAATTTTTATTAACAGATTTTTTAAAAACTTTATTAAAGGAGGTTTTACGATGAAGAAAGTAGTAGGATTAGCAGCAGCAGGATTGCTTGCAGTATCTGCAGCAAACGCAGGACAAATTACAGTAGCAAACACAGACATCACAATGTTTGGTGGTGTGTCAGCATCTTACAATGGACAAAACAATGACCATGCATTAAGAAATGCTGCAATTTTTATCAGCAACCCGCTTAATCAAAGCCTCGCAGGCACATGGTCAGGGAAAGACTCATTCTCTGTTAACAACGTAATCATTGGATTAACAAAGCCAGCACAAGATGGTGGAATTGGATTTACAGCAGCGTTTGGTTATTGGGAAGCTCCAACGGTAGTAGCAAGCTCTACGGTTGTAAACAATGTAAATATATTTAATTCTATAAATAACAAAAATGCTGATAAGCTTGTAGGCTACGGTAAAACTACTGATTTCAAACCATGGCTTGCTTTTGTTACTTACAAACCAGTTGCTGGATTAAGCTTGGATGCTGGTTTACTCTGGACAAACTTTGGTGAAAGACCGGTTACAATCCTAAACCCACACATCACAAGAGGAGTATTATTTACAGCTAACCCAGTATTATTAACTGGTGCAAGAGGTACATACGACGCTGGCGTAGCAAAAGTTTACGTAGGTGCTGGTAAAGCTGGAGACTATCAATTAATGGGACCTGTTTATAAAAATGTTATTGGAAACAACTACTCTAACTACATTGAAGCTGGTGTTACATCTAACCTAAAGCAATTTGGCTTACCGGTTGATGTTGGCTTACATACTTACAATGAAAACGGAAACAGAGATATCTATGCTTTAACAGTTGGCGGAGATTTAGGAATCGTATCTCTTGGCTTGGAAGTTGATTACTTCAAAGCTGATGATGGCTTAAAGAAAGCTTGGAATAGTGTTTTAAGAAAACCAATTGGTCCTCTTCCTGCTAACTACTCTGCTTCTACAAACGCATGGGGTGCAGCACTCTGTGCTAACGTAAAACCAGTAGCAGGCGTTCAAGTTCCTGTAAGAATTGAATATGCAGATAACAAAGATACAATTTTAATTCCTGCAATAGCAGCAGCTACATTGGTGAAACCTTCAAACGCTGCAAACCAATTCAATTACGCAGCTGCTAAAAAAGTGTGGACATTTACAATTACTCCAACTTACAACCCAACTAAAAACACATTCTTAAGAGCTGAAGTATCTTATGCTAAATCTTCTGGTGATGCTTTCAATGGAACATCTGGATACTTATTTGTTAACGACAAAGGTGAAGCTAAAACTTCAAGAACAACTGGCGCTGTAGAGCTTGGATTCTTGTTCTAATTAGTAAAAATCTAAAAATCACATACACAGGGCGGGCATAGTCCCGCCTTTTTTGTTTTATAGAGTCCTAAAATGTTGTCATTCTGAGCGATAGCGAAGAATCTCATACTTTCAAAAGATCGAAAAAGAGAAAGAGATCCTTCAGCCTTAGGTCCTCAGGATAACACGAAAAGATAAGCTTACGAAAGAAAATTTTAGAACACCCTCCTACACCCCCTTGACAATCAAGAAAAAATGGATATAATAATTAGTCCAATTTGAAAAACGAATAAGAAGAAAGAAAAAACCTCTTGACAAAAGAAATAAAAAGTGATAGAATTTTTGTCTGTTTAAAAAAT
>NZ_JAPYVU010000011.1 GCF_028276765.1 Sulfurihydrogenibium sp. | reverse complement strand
AAAGCTCTTTTACCAATTCTTCAGTTGATCTGTCTAATATTTTTTCAAAGTATTCTTTCTTATCCATCATCATTCCTCCATGTAATTTTATTTAGATTTATTTAGACACAACATTATTTTAACTCCCGTGTAAAGAGAAGTGGCAAGATAAAGAAAATGGGAAATCCATATGCAAGAAAGATACTATACATGGCAGCATTATCAGCAATAAGGTTTAACAAATACTGCAGAGAATTATACGAAAGATTAGTAAGTAAAGGTAAAGCTAAAAAATTAGCTTTAGTAGCTGTAGCACATAAGTTATTAAGGCAGGTATATGGTGTATTAAAGAATAGAAAACCATTTGATGAAAATTTTTGCACTTGACATTTAACATAGAACATCCTAAGGACGTAAGTCCGAAGGATCTCTTTTTTTAAATTCTATAAAAACCGATAATTTCTCAGCCAAGGTATAGATTTAAATATGATGATTCCTTAGATGTATTTGGAGTTCATGGATTAAACAGAATATGGGGAGCATTGGCAACGGGTATTTTTGCAAATTCACAAGTTAATCCAGGGGGAATCTGGTTTGTTATATGGAAATATAGAGCAGTTTTTTATACAGATTTTAGGTTTAGTGGTTGTAATTTTGTTTACTGGAATAATGACAACTATTTTATACTTTATTACATCAACTTTATCTCGTGGTGCGAGAGCTGATGAAGAGACGGAAGTTGTGGGTCTTGATGAAGCATTACATGGCGAAAGAGCTTTGAGTTAAAAGGATGAGATTTCTCGTTATATTTTGAAAGTGTTTTAAAAATCAACACTGTTATCCTGAGGCTTGTACAAGCGAAGGATCTTTTTACCGGCTTCAAAATGACAGATTGGAAGGTTAATTAATTTTTAGACCTAGTAAAAATTTGGAACTTTTTCTCCTTTTATAGTTATGATAAAATTTTAACATATAGAGTAAGTAGGAGTATTACGTCGGGTGAGAAATTAAATAAGAGTATGAGATTCTTCGCCGGCTGCAGAATGACGAATAAGGTTGTCCTTCCTTTAACACTTATCAATCAACCTTTTCCTGTCATCCTGGGCTCGTAGGCCAAAGGATCTCCTATTTAAATTATAAAAACCATTAATTTCTCACCCAAGGTATTTTAACATATAGAGTAAGTAGGAGTATTTGATGATATTAAAAGAGTTTATCATTCCGGCTATTGATATAAAAGATGGAAAAGTTGTAAGGCTTTATAAAGGTGAGTTTGATAAAGTAAAGATTTATAATGAAAATCCTGTCGATATGGCAAAATATTTTGAAGATGCAGGAGCTAAGCATATTCACGTTGTAGATTTAGACGGTGCATTAGAAGGACTGCCAAAAAACATAAAAATCTTAGAGAGTATTGTTAGGTCTGTTAATATTCCAATAGAGTTTGGCGGGGGACTTAGAAGTTTTGAGGCTGTTAAAGCTGTTTTAGATTTAGGCGTTGAAAGGGTTGTAATTGGTAGCTTGGCTTATCAAAATCCGGAGGAGTTTTATAAAATAGTTGAAAGCTTTCCAAGTAAAGTAATTGTTGGAATAGATGCAAAAGACGGAAAGGTTGCCATTAAAGGCTGGACAGAAAAAACAGAAGTTTCGCCATTAGAATTTGCTAAAAAATATGATGATTTAGATATATTTGGATTTTTATTTACAGATGTAAGCAGAGATGGAGTGATGATAGGAGCAAACGTTGAAGTAACAGTTGAACTTGCAAAAAATCTAAAACATCCGGTTATTGCATCAGGTGGCGTTGGCAGTTTAGAAGATGTGATCAAGCTTTATGAAAAAAGAGAGTTTGGAATTTTTGGTGTAGTCGTTGGCAAAGCTATATATGAAGGAAAAATAAATCTCAAGGAGATTTAAGATGCAAGCAATATACACAGAAAATGCGCCAAAACCAATAGGTCCATATTCTCAAGCTGTTAAGTACGAAAATTTAATATTTTTATCAGGACAAATTGCAATAGACCCAAAAACAAATGAACTTGTAGGCAAAGATGCTGCAGAACAAACAAAAGTCATTATGGAAAATATAAAAGCAATTCTTGAAGAAGCAGGATTAAACTTTAATCATGTAATAAAAACAACGATCTATTTAAAAGATTTAAACGATTTTGCAAAAGTTAATGAAGTATACGGTCAGTACTTTACTGAGCATAAACCGGTAAGGTCAACGGTAGAAGTCAGCAGGCTTCCAAAAGATGCATTAGTAGAGATAGAAATGATTGTCGGATTGTGAGAAGAAACAATAAATGATACATTTGATTTAAAAAACAGGAGATTCTTCACTTTGCTTGCAATGACGACGTGATTTTTGAAACACTTTCTATGTATAGTGATTCATAAATGGTTTCAGCAATTAACACTTTTATACTACTTTTGCTTACTTGCTACAGATAACGAAAATCTTCTGAATAGTGTCATCCTGTGGCCATACGAAAAATCTCTGCCCTTGCTGAATTTCTTACCAAACGATAATGATAATTTGTCTTATCGCTATAAATCTATCTGTTTCGAACCCTGTCTTAAAATTTTTATCTTTGAGTTTTCAATCTTTACTATTGTTGATGGGATATTTATCTCAGACTTTCCTCTGTCTATGTATAAATCTACTTTGTCTTTAAAGTACTCTATTGCTTTATGTATATCTTCAGCCGGTGTTAGACCGGATGGATTTGCACTTGGTGCTACTACTGGAATATCTAATTTGTTTAAAAAGCCCAAAAACTCTGGATCATCCGGAATTCTAAATGCTAAGGTTTTTGTTCCTCTGTGCAGATATTCAAACTCGTTATTCGGATCGTTAACATCAAAAATTACAGTGATTCCTTTATGATTTAAAATCTTTTCAGCTTGCGGATTTTCTTTAACTTTAAATTTTTTTAAAAATTTGGTATTTGGAATTAAGATTATAAACGGCTTATCTTTTTCTCTTCCTTTGATTACATAAATTTTTTCTATACCTTCTTTATCTAAGGCATTAGCAAGAATTCCGTAGATAGTATCTGTTTTAGTAATTACTATTCCGCCGTTTTTTATTACATCAATAGCATCGTCTAATTTTGTTGAAATGTTAATATTCATGTTCTTTGCTTGGAAAATCGCCCTTTAAAACTTCATCTTTAAACTGTGAAAGTGCTTGTTTTATAAGATTTCCCGCTTCTAAGTATCTTTTTACAAATTTTGGAGTTTTTGGAAAGATTCCTATCAAATCATGAAAAACTAAAACTTGTCCATCTGTAAACTTCCCGGCTCCTATTCCAATGGTTGGAATTTTTAAACTTTCTGTTATTTCTTTAGCAAGGTCTGATGGCATAGCTTCTAAAACTATCGAAAAACATCCGGCTTCTTGAAGAATTTTAGCATCCTTTTTTATTTTTTCCCTGCTATCTTGAGTTTTACCTTGGACTTTATAACCACCGAGAATGTTTATAAACTGCGGAGTAAGTCCAAGATGTCCCATTACAGGAATTCCAAGAGATGTTAACCTTTCTACTGCTTTTGCTATCTGCTCTCCACCCTCAAGCTTAACTGCGTTAGCTCCTGTTTCTTTTAATACCCTTCCGGCATTTTTAACAGTTTCTTCTATGGTTGTGTGATATGTCAAAAACGGCATATCAACGATGATAAACGTGTTTGGTGCTCCTCTTCTTACGGCTTTTGTATGATAAATCATCTCATCTAAGCTAACAGGTAAGGTGGAATCATTTCCTTGAACTACCATAGACAAAGAGTCTCCAACAAGAATAGCATCTATTCCGGCTTCTTCGCATAATTTGGCAGACCAGTAGTCGTAAGTTGAGATAACAGTTATTTTCTTATTTTCTTCCTTGGCTTTAAAAAACTCGTTTATTGATTTCATAAAAGCTCCGGTTTTTATAATTTTGTTTTAAACTCTTCTAAACTCTCAGATTTTACAGCTTCTAAAAGTAAAGCTTCTAATTTATTTAGATCGTTTATTTTCTTGATTTTACTGTTAACTGTTTTACTTAATTTTCCAAATTTTGCCTCTAACACTTTAATTATATCTTCTTGTTTTGCTTTAACGATGCCTTCTTGTAGACCTTTCTGTAATCCTTCCTGCAATCCTTTTTGTAAGCCTTCTTTGATTCCTTTCTGCATGCCTTTTTGCAAACCTTCTTTTAAACCTTTTTTTAAACCTTTTTTTAAACCTTTTTCAACTCCCTTCTCAATAGCTTCTCTTTCAGCTTCTCTTAGTAGGTCTCCGATCACCGGCAAATCTTCTATTAAGTCCCTTCTTATTCTTATGGTTATTGGCATTTTTATTTCCTCCCTATCTATCAATCTTTGAAATTCTTTTTTCAATTTAGGTCTCAGTCCAAGAATTAGCAATATTCCTCTAATCCAATCAGCTCTTTTTACATCATCTAATGTTGATAATTTAATTTTTAATTTTTCTAAAAGTTTTTCTTTGTTTTTTAGATTACACAAAAAACCTAAAACGATTGAGTCTATATCATCTTCTTTTATAATATCCTGACATGGTATTTGTTTTATGTCAATCAAGTTGTATCTATAAATTAAATCTTTTTCCGATATTTCGGATTTCATTGTACATTTTTTCTCACCTAAGTAAATGACAAATTGGATAATATTGTTTGTTTTAAACTTCCTTGTTATTTCAAGTCTGTATTCAAGCATTCTATAGTGCATATATTTATGGTTTGTTGATTGTAGCTCTATATGAATTAAACTTCTATCTTCTGCTTCCAATAAAATATCTACTTTTCTTTCTTTTATAGACGGTAGAGAAATATCTAAGCTTCTTACAATCTTTTTACCTACTAATCTCTCAATAAGTTTTAAGATTGGGTCTTTTAATACATCTCTAACCGTTATATCAAATATCTGTTTTGACATTACAAATTACATGCGTTTGTATCTATCTTTATTTCACTTTCATCTTTTGGTATTCCTACATTTTCTCTAAGCTGGCCATTTCCAAACACTATGAATTTAGGAATAGTTAACTCTTTTAATGCCATTGGTCCTCTTGCATGAATTTTGTCAGTTGAAATTCCCATCTCTGCACCAAGCCCAAACTCATTACCATCTGTAAATCTTGTAGATGCATTGATATAAACAGCTGCACTGTCTACTTCTTGGATAAACCTCATTCCTTTTGTATAGTTTTCTGTAACTATTGCGTCCGAGTGGTGAGAACCATACTTTTCTATAAAGTCTATTGCCTCATCTAAGCTATCTACTACTTTTACAGCAATTATCAAGTCTAAAAACTCTTCGTAATAATCTTCTTCTTTTGCCGGAACTATTTCTGTATCTTTTGCTTTTGGATGGTTTATAAGCAGATTATAGCTGTATTCATCACATCTCATTTCAACGCCTGCTTTTCCGAAGTAGTAGGCAATCTCCGGTAGGAATTTATCTGCAATTTTTCTATGAACTACAAGATTTTCTATAGCATTACATACAGATGGTCTTTGTACCTTTGCATTGTAAGCAATGTTTAAAGCCTTTTCCATGTCTGCTTCATCATCAACATAAAGATTACAAACACCTTTATAATGTTTGATTACTGGGATTTTTGAATTTTCTGCCACTGCTCTGATTAAGCTTTCACCACCTCTTGGAATTGCCACATCTATTAATCCTTCAAGCTTCAATAGATGGTTTACAACTTCCCTATCTGTTGTATCTACAAACTGGACTGCTTCCTCCGGAAAGCAAGTCTCTCTGCAAGCTTGTTTGATTATATCAACCAATATTCTGTTTGAATTGATTGTTTCACTTCCACCTTTTAAAATTACTGCGTTTGAAGATTTCATACAAAGAGACGCAGCTTCTATTGTAACGTTTGGTCTTGCTTCGTATATAATCAAGATTACTCCAAGCGGCACTCTCATTTGACCAACTTTTAATCCGTTTGGTCTTGTCCACATGTTGATTATCTCACCTACCGGGTCTGGCAATGCTGCAACGTCTTTTAAAACCTGAACCATCTGATTTATTCTTTTATCATCTAAAGCGAGCCTATCAAGCAGAGCTTTTGAATATCCTTTCTTTTCAGCAAGTTCTAAATCTTTTTTATTTTCTTCTATGATTTGACTTTTTCTTTCTAATAGCAATTCTGCTGTCCTTAGTAAAGCATCATTTTTTATTTTTGTAGTTAATGACGATAATTTCCTCACCGTACTTTTTGCTTTTTTTGCAATGCTTTCTGCATACTGTCTGCTGTTCATCTTTCTACTCCTTTTTTAGATTTCTTTTAAACTTTCTTTGATAGGTTTTGATTCTAAGTAAGACAGAATTCTTTCTATTATTGATTCTGATTTTTTAATGTTTCTTAATTTTCTTATTATACCGCTTGCCAAAAATCCATATAATGCTCTTTTTACTAACAATTCACTGTCTTCATACAGTTTTTTGACATAATCTTCATCGTTTACATTTAAAATATTTTCATCTTTTAGGATTCTATTGAAGTGAATTTTAGCAATGATATCACTCACTTTATTTTTTCCATCTATAAGAGTTAATATCTCTCTTTCTTGACTGCTAAGGTCTGCTAATTCTGACAATTCTTGAGCTTTTTCTGTTTTTTCAAAAATCAGTTCAGGGTCTGTAATTTTTCTGTTTACTTCTTCTAAGCTTAAATTTCTTGAAAGGAGAATGATAAGCTTTTCTGTATTGATTAATGGCTTTATGTCTTCAGAATACTTTATAAAACCTGATGTTATAGAAAACCTACCTTCTTTAAATTTTAAGATTATGGGTAGTAAAGTTGCAAAGTTTTTAAAAATCTCTTGCTTTGAGATTTTATCTCTTTTTAAAACAGATTCAAAATCTAAATCCATATAAAGGAAAAAGCTTCGTTTAACCTTTCTTACATAGACAGGATCGCCACCCTTAAAGTATATTCCATATACATTGTCGTTATTTTCGATAGCTAAAATACAGTTCTTTCCTCCTTCTTTGATGATTTGAAATATATCTATGAGACTAAACGTTTTTAGATCACCGCTATTAATCATATTATAACTCCAATCTAAATGGATATAATAAATTATATCAAAAGTGGTATAATTATTTAATTGTAATTTAGAGAGGTGAGGCTTAAATGTCTTTTCAATTTACGGAAGAACAGATCAAGAGATATAGTAGGCATATAATACTTCCGGAAGTTGGTGGTGTAGGTCAAAAGAAGCTTTTAGATGCTAAGGTGCTTGTTATAGGTGCCGGTGGACTTGGTTCTCCATCTTTATACTATTTGGCAGCTGCGGGCGTTGGAACAATTGGAATAGTTGATTTTGATGTTGTAGATTTTTCTAACCTGCAAAGACAGATATTACACAACACTTCAAGAGTCGGTATTCCTAAGGTAGAATCTGCAAAGATGACAATAGAGGCATTAAATCCTGACGTAAAAGTAATTCCTTACAATCAAAAGATTGATAAATCAAATGTTTTAGATATTATAAAAGATTATGATATTGTTTTAGATGGTTCAGATAACTTTCCAACAAGATTTTTAGTTAATGACGCATGTTATATGCTTGGAAAACCTTTGGTATCTGCTGCAATACTTAGATTTGAAGGTCAGCTTACAACCTTTGACTACAGAAATAAAGAAACTTCACCATGTTATAGATGTCTATTTCCTGAGCCACCACCACCAGGTTTAGTACCAAGCTGTCAAGAGGCTGGCTTGCTTGGTGTAGTAGGTGGAATCATGGGAACTCTTCAAGCAAATGAAGCATTAAAGCTTATTCTTGGAATTGGTGAGCCTTTGGTTGGTAAGCTATTAGTATTTGATGCTTTAACGACAGAGTTTAGAACAGTAAAATTAAGAAAAGATAAAAAGTGTAATTTATGTGGAGAAAACCCAACAATAAAAGAGCTTATAGAATACGACCAAGCTTGTGAAGTTCATTTTTAGAGGTGAGATATGCAGATAGATAGAGAACTTGACTTAAAAGGCGAGGTTTGCCCGTTCACCTTCGTAAAAAGTAAACTTATCATCGAACAGATGGATAAAGGTCAAGTTTTAAGAGTTATTTTAGATTACAAGCCATCGGTTGAAAATGTGCCAAAAAGCATGGAAATGGAAGGTCAAGAAGTTTTAGCTGTAAATCAAATCGGTGAAAACCTCTGGGAAGTATTGGTGAGAAAGGTAAAATGAAATTACTTTTAATAATGGCAAGCAATCCTTACTCCGCAGATTTTAACACCTTAGTAAAATTTGCAAGAGCTGGATTGAAAAGAAACGATAAAGTGAACATATTTTTTATGGCAAATGGAACCTACTGCTTACTTCACGATGATGTTAAAAAGTTAGCAGAAGAGGGAGCAAAAATATACTACTGTGCCCATAATGCTAACCAAAGAAAGATTGAACCACAACCATGGGCTGAAAGTAGTAGCATGTATGGACTTTCTAAGCTCATTTCTGAAAGTGAAAAAGTCATAAGCTTATCTTAGGATGTAAAAATGGCAAAGAAAAAAGCTGTAAGCTTGATAAAATCAAATCCGTTTAGCTGGAAAACTTTTGAAGCTTTAAGGCAAGCCGTCGGAATGGCTATGGACCATAAAGTTTACGTAATCTTCATAAAAGATGGCGTGTTTGCTCTAACAGATTGGAAGCCGGAAATGATTGGCATTCCTTCTTCTGATAAATCTATAGAAGCCCTTGGCATGCTAAATGCAACCATCATAGCTGAAAAAGAGTCTTTAAGCGAAAGAGGAATCATAAAGCTAAAAGAATTTCCTGTAGAAATACAGATAAAAACAAAAGATGAGATTTGTCAAATCCTTAAATCTGCAGAGGTAGTGCTAACATGGTAGATACAGTATTCTTGATAAAAAAACCTGCAGATTTTCCAATCTTAGATATTATCGGAGACAATGATGTTTTAATCTTAATCCAAGATGGCGTTCTTAGACAACCTTCTATTGATAATTGGTATGCTTGCAAAGAAGATGTGATAGCAAGAGGAATTAAGATTCAAGAAAGTAAACTTCTTGATTATGAAGAGATATTAAATCTCATAGAAAAATCAAATAAGGTGGTTGTTTGGTAAAACTTGCCATCTCTCTTGGCGACCCATCAGGAATAAATTCAGAAATTCTTCTTAAAGCTTTAGATAAACTTCCAAAAAGAAACATTTCATACATCATCTATGGCTCAAAAAAAGCTTTAGAAAAGGCAAAAAAACTAACAGGCGTAGATTTAAACATAAAAGCGATAAAATCTATAAACGACGTTGTAAAATCCGGAATATATCTTATAAATCTTTATGATTTAGATGTTGAGTTTGGAAGTCCTTCTAAAGAAACCGGAAAAGCCTCTGTTGTTTATCTTGAAAATGCAGTTAAAGATGTTTTAGAAAAGAAAGCAGATGCTTTGATTACTCTTCCTATTTCCAAGCAGTGGATTATGGAAAGTGGTTTTCCTTATGCAGGACACACAGATTATTTAGCAGAAGTTAGCGGTGCTAAAGAGTATGCAATGGTCTTAATGTGTAAAAAGTTAAAAGTAGCCCTCATTACAACCCATATTCCACTAAAAGATGTTCCAAGTCAGATTACTAAGGAAAAGATAATTTCAAAAGTAAGACTTATCAACAGAGAGTTTAAAGAAAAGTTTGGCATTTCTAAGCCAAAAATTGCAATTCTTGGACTAAATCCCCATGCGTCTGACAATGGAAATATAGGCAATGAAGAGTTAAATATAATTCTTCCGGCTGTAAAAACATTAAGAGAAGATGGTATTGATATAACAGACCCGTTATCTCCCGATACTGCATTTAATAGATATAAAGATTTTGATATTTATGTTGCAATGTATCACGACCAAGGATTGATTCCTTTAAAACTTCTTTGCTTTAGAAAAGCTGTAAATATAACTCTTGGACTTCCTTTTATAAGAACATCTCCTGACCATGGAACAGGTTATGATATTGCAGGTAAAAACATAGCAGACCCATCATCTACAATAGAAGCTGTAAAGCTGGCTATTTTGTTAAAGAGAGTGAAAAGTAATAGATAAGAAGTTTTACAATAGTAGTTTAAAAAATTTTCAATCCGTTCAATTAATCAATTACTTTTTAGATACTGCTTGCATAATGAACGACACAAAAAGGTAAGCTTAGAAGAACTCTGAGACAGTCTTAAAGCTGTCGTGATTTTAAGATAGTATCTTAATCCACCACACGGTTCAGATGGAACGACAGATGGCATATATTTTGGCTTGTCAAATAGTTCTTCCTTTATAACCCACACGGTTCAGATGTAACACATATCCCATTTATTTGCTGATACACTAACAAAATCCTTTCTAACCCACACGGTTCAGATGGAACGGTAACGTGTAATGTTGAGAAAATTCGTATTTCCAGACTTTATAACCCACACGGTTCAGATGGAACTGACGAAAATAATAATTATGCAACTCCCTGGTACATCTTTATAACCCACACGGTTCAGATGGAACGTAGAAGAACTCTCAAAGGCTACGTCTATATCAAAAGCTTTATAACCCACACGGTTCAGATGGAACGCTAAGTTCTTTGCAAACTCTATCTGTTTATCAGACTTTATAACCCACACGGTTCAGATGGAACGGGGATATATTTAAGAGTTGCTATTATATCTTCAGGCTTTATAACCCACACGGTTCAGATGGAACAAAATATGCATCTTGAACTTGACATTCGTATAAAAACTTTATAACCCACACGGTTCAGATGGAACAGGGTCTCTGTCTTGAGGAGTAGGTGATGTATAATTCTTTATAACCCACACGGTTCAGATGGAACTTGTCTAACAATTATTTTTATAAACAGGGGTTTTTAGCTTTATAACCCACACGGTTCAGATGGAACTTAAGAAAGCTTTTCTGGGAAGTATTTGAAGTTGACTCTTTATAACCCACACGGTTCAGATGGAACGATTTGTAGGTCTTTTTATTTCGGTAGAATCTTTATTACTTTATAACCCACACGGTTCAGATGGAACATTGTTCCTGTTTTCCAACTTTTCAAACTTTAGAAGCTTTATAACCCACACGGTTCAGATGGAACCGTCGCAGACAGCGGAGTATGGCTACTGATTGGTGGCACTTTATAACCCACACGGTTCAGATGGAACGGTGTTGTATAACACCACCTACCTGTCATATGTGACTTTATAACCCACACGGTTCAGATGGAACTAATTACAGAGAACTACATAGTATTTAATGATACAACTTTATAACCCACACGGTTCAGATGGAACATGAAAGAGATTATTGAGATTATTGAGATTATTGAATCTTTATAACCCACACGGTTCAGATGGAACGATGTTTTTAAAGATAATAAAATATATCACTTTAAACTTTATAACCCACACGGTTCAGATGGAACCCGTTAACTTTTAACTCAAAAATAAAATCGCTTTCAGCTTACTCTATCAATATTCTGATAATCATTATACCAAATTTTTAAAAAACCTGCAAGTTGAAGTTTTTTGCAGCAAACCTCGATATACAGAAAATATATTATTATATTTTATCCTTTAACATCCCATCACAAGCCAACCGCTGAAAACCACAAACTCAGAAGCCCGCTGCAAATACCACTCCTTAACTTCCCGATCTTAAAAAATTTTAAAATAAAAAACTGCAAATTTTCAAAAAATTAAACACTACAAATTTCAAAATTAAAAAGTTTATTTCAACAAACACTTACAACTACTCTTCAAAAAATCCCTTTCAAACCATCACTACACAAGCTTAAATCAAACATCAAAAAATAAAATCACATTACCAATACCTTAGCTTTACTGACTGCTAAGTCATCTCACTAAGCATTTAAACAATCAAATAAAAATCACTAAATTATTGATAAACCAATATTTAACGTCTCACATCTCACGTTTCACTTAAAATAAGCTTGTGTGGGTTACATATTCAATTGCCAAGGTTCAGTTATAAAATTAAAAAGCTATTATAAATATACAAAAAAATTTTCTATCTGTCAAGTCGAAACTGTTCCAAAAATCCACATCGTCATTCTGCATTCGACGAAGAATCTCCTATTTTTCTTTTCAAGTCGAAAATCAAAAAAGAGATCCTTCAGCCTTAGTCCTCAGGATGACACGGAAAGATAGGTTTACAAAAATTTTGGAATATCCTCAGCAGATGTAGAGACTGTTCCAAAAATCCACACCGTCATTCTGAGCGAAGCGAAGAATCTCCTCTTTTTATTTCTTTTCAAAAAACATAAAAAAATGAGATCCTTCACTTCGTTCATGATGACAAAAAAGATCAAATAGCGTCATTCTGTAGCCGGTTAAGAATCTCCTACTTTATTGAATTTCTCACCCGACGTGTATAGCTATTATAAATTTCTAAAAAATCTTTTTGTAAGTTTATAGATTTGTTTAAAAGATATTCTTGTTTTTCTCATGCAAACATTCCATTTTTAATTTTGTGTATTTAATTTTAACTGAGAAAATAATTTTGGAACAGTCTTAAATTTCGTAAACATTTTTTAAAAATTCGTTTAACTCTTCATTCCAGTAAGGTATTTCTATATTTAAAATTTGTGAGATTTTTCTATTGCTCATAGCTGAAAAATCAGGTCTTTTCGCCGGAAGATTAAAAATTTCTTTTGAAACTGGCAGGATGAATTTATCTACTTTTTTAATTCTAAAAATTTCCTTAGCCCATTCATATCTTGAAGCATAGCCTGAATTTGTAAGATGAAACATTCCTTTTAAGTCATTATCCAATGCTTTTAGTGTGATGTCTACTATGGTTCTTGTGGACGTTGGAACTGAAACTTCATTATAAGCTACTTTCAGGTATTCATTACTTTTTACCCATGTTAAAAGCTTATAGATAAAGTTTTGCTTTCCTTCTCCATAAACCCAGCTTACTCTAAAAAGCAAATAATTTTCTGTCTCTTCTTTTAGAAAAATTTCACCCATAAGTTTACTTTTCCCATATTCATTTAAAGGGTTTGGTACATCATCTTCTGTATAAAGACCATTCTCTTTTTTTCCGTCAAAAACATAGTCTGTTGAATAATGAATTAATTTAAATTTGTAAACGTTAGATAAATAAGCTAAATTCTTTAGTGCAATGCTATTTACTTTCACTGCTTCCCAGTATTGTTTTTCAGCATTATCAACTAAATTATACGCTGCACAGTTTATTACTACAGTTGGTTTATACTCTGACAAAACTCGGTTTAATATATCAAAATTTGTTATATCACACTCTAATCTTGACAATCCAACAACATCTTTTTTTTGATTCTCTAAAGTCTTTAAAAACTCTTTTCCAAGCTGTCCATTTTTACCCAAGATTAAATATTTCAAAACTTAAATACCCCCTTTATTTGAGATTTAAAACATACGATTTTATTTTATTATAATTTTCCTCTGATTGTCTTTCTTTATATTCTTTTAAAATATTCATCAATTCTTCGTTTTTTTCTCTTCCTCTTGTTATAAATTGCACTAAATTTAAAACATTCTTTGGCTTTAAACTTTTAGTTGCCCTTTCAAAATCAATCAAAAATACTTTTAAATTTTTATCAACTAAAACATTTGAGTATGGTTTGTGCATCTCTCCTTTGTCAATTTTTAGCTTATCTAATAAGTATGCTTGGTCTAAAAGCTGGCTTATAAGAATTTTAAAATTTTCTTCATTTAAAACCTTGTTAAGATGGGTTCCATCTATATACTCATAGGCTACAAAATCTTCACCGGTTAAAAACAACTTTCCACCTATACCATACTGATTGACTATTTTTAAAATTTGCCCTTCTTTTTGTATTGGATGTTTATGGATTTCTTGAGATGCAACTTTAAAAGACAGGTCTTTATTTTGATACTTTCCTCTGTAAACTTTAGCCCTCCAACCTTCACCAATAATTTTTAAATCTTCAATTTTATCTTTCATATCTTCAAATGTTAACATAGGCTTCTAATTGAAAAAGTTAGTCTAAGATATATTATACTATTGTATGCAACATAGGAGTTTTGGTAATGAACACAACAGAGCTTTATAATCTTGTTAAAAGAGTCAAAATTAGGAAAAATTGAGAAACTTATCAATAATTTTGTGTCTAATAATAAATATTTAGGTGGAATATATTCAGACTGTCAGGAAAACTTGCTTGATAAGTATTAGAGAAAGACAGCATTATTTGTTGTTCTGAACAAAGCGAAGAATCTCTTACTTTTATTGAATTTCTCACCTAACGTATTAGAGAATTTTTATAGCGATATTGAGAATTTGATAAATAGTTAAAAAGGAGCAACCACTATGTCAAACCTATTTAAATTCGAAACACTTAAAAAAGATTTTCTAAATAGTCTAAATCCAAGCCAGTATAAACTTTTGGAGAATCTTTCTTTCTACTCTTCATGTATCACGGATTTTATATTCAGACATCCGCAAGAGCTGTTTTATGTGTATGAAAGCCTTGATAAACCATTGCTTGGAAGAGAAAATCTAATCAAAGAAGCATTAGAGCTTTTAAACATAGAAAAAGAAGATGAATTTATTACAAAATTAACATTTTTTAAAATGAAACACTTTGCAAGAATAGTAGCAAAAGATATATACAAAAAACATCATCTTATCCAGCTTACAGAAGAATACTCATATTTAGCTGATGCTTGCTTTGAAGTTGCATATCAAAAAGCATATTCAAAATACTTGCAAAGATTTGGAATGCCAATAGATGAGCTTACGGGCAAACCGGCAGGTGGAAGTGTCATAGCTCTTGGAAAGCACGGAGGAACAGATTTAAACTACTACTCTGACGTTGATGTGATGTATATATATTCAGGAGAAGGAGCTACTGAAAAAGGTATCACAAACAGAGAATTTTTTACTAAAGTATTCACAGATACAACAGTTTATCTAACAAGAAGAAACGCTGAAACAGTAGCTTGGAATGTAGATTTGGATTTAAGACCAGAGGGAAGAAAAGGTTTATTAACCTACAGCATTCCGTTTTTAGAAAATTATTATTGGTCTGTTGGCAGGACTTGGGAAAGACATATGCTTATAAAAGCAAGACACGCAGCAGGTGATGAAAACACTACCAAAGAGTTTTTAGCTGTCATAACTCCTTTTGTTTACAGGAAAAGTTTAAGCAAAGAAATTATAGATGACATACTAAATATGAAAAAAATGATAGAGAAACATTCTAAGCCAAAAAATCCGGATGAGATAGACGTTAAAAAATCAGAAGGAGGAATTAGAGAGATAGAATTTATAGTTCAAGTATTTCAACTACTTCATGGTGGTCATGACCCAAGCCTTAGAGAAAGAGAAACAGTAAGAGCTTTAAGAAAAATTGTTGAAAAAGGGCTTTTGTCAGAAGAAAAAGGTAAATTCTTAGAAGATGCTTACATATTTTTAAGAAATTTAGAGCATGTAATACAGCTAAAAAACTGCGTTCAAACACAAATTTTAAATCTAAAAAATGTATCAGAATATGCTAAAAAACTTGGCTTTGATTCAGAAGAAAAATTTTTAGAAAAGCTTGAATCTGTAAGAAAAAATGTTAAAAGAATATTTGAAAGTCTTGGGGGAGAAGAAAAAAAAGAACTTACTTCTATACAAGCCTACATCATTACAAAAGTAAATGAAGAAATTGCATTAGAATATCTTAAATCTCTTGGTTTTAAAGACCCAAAATGGGCGCTGAACTTGATTACTTCAATCTTTGAAGACGAAGAGTATCTTCTCTTATCAGAAAAGTATAAAAATCTTTTAATAGACTTTTTGCCAAAATTAGAAGAATATCTTAAAGAGACCAAAGCAAAAGAAAGTTTGCTTATAAATCTGAATAAATTTTTTACAGAAGGCAAGATTTACAGACTTTTTACAACAGCTTTAGAAAGCAAATCAAAGCTTGTTGATTTTATCATTGAAGTTGCGAAAACAACAGACTATGCAACAAACCTTATGATAAAAGATAAAGAACTTATAGATTTAGCATTTATCACTTCAAGACCTTTATCTAATAGAGAAGATTTTGAAAAAGAGCTTGAAATTATAAAGATTGAAGATAAAGTTGAAAGCCTTAAAAAATTAAAGAAAATTACCGAAATATTAGCAACCTTGGAATATCTTCATAAAATAAAGACCCATAGTCCAATAGCAAGACTGAAAAAACTTAATAATACAATCACAAACCTTGCTGACTTTATTCTTGAAAGTTTATACAAGATTAACGAAGGAAGCAAATTTGCTATTTATGGACTTGGAAAGCTTGGCAGTAGAGAGATGAACATCGGCTCAGACCTTGACTTAGTTTTTGTTTTCAAAGACGAAGAAAGTAAATTTTCATTAAGTAAAATTCCGCAAAAGATAATAAAAGATTTAACTACATACACAAAAGAAGGACAGCTCTATCAATTAGATTTAAGACTAAGACCCTACGGAAAAGCAGGAGAGCTTTCACCATCTCTTGATTTTTATAAGAAATACTTCCAAAACGAAGCAAGACCTTGGGAATTCTTAGCATGGACAAAAGCAAGATTTATTACAGGAGATGAATCTGTTAAACAAAAGTTTGAAGAGATTATAAAAGAAGAAATCCTTAGCAGAGAAATAACAAAAGACATAAAAATAGACCTATTAGAGATGAGATTAAAATTAGAAGGATTGACAAAAGAAACAGAAAGTGAAATGGACATAAAACTTGGAAAAGGCGGAATTGCAGATGTAGAGTTTATGGTTCAGCTGTACTATCTTGAAACAAAACAAAGAAAAACAAACATTTTAGAAGGACTTCTTGATTTAAATCCTGACATAGTTGATTATTATGTATTTTTAAGGGAAGTGGAGACAAGATTAAGATTGGTAAAAGGTAGTGGTAGTTCAAAAATTTCTAAGTCTGACTTGCAAACAGAGAGAATAATTGACGCCTTCAACATGAGCTTTGAAGAGTTTTTTAAAGAAGTAAAAAATGCAAAAGATATTATAAGAAGAGAGTTTTATAAGTACTTTAGAAAGTGAGAGTAAATGGTTAGTTATTATATTATTATACGTCGGGTGAGAAATTCAATAAAAATATGAGATTCTTCGCCGGCTGCAGAATGACAGCGTGGATTTTTAGAACAACTTAAATAATTTTGTAGCATACTTTTACTTATCCCTTGATAAACTCTAAATTTCCAACATTTATTTTCTTTAACTTGCCAGTAGCTAGAAGATTTTGAATTCTTTTTTGAGTTTCTTCATCAAACAAAGTTTGAATATCATTTAAAGAATAAGCTCTTTTTTTGAAAGTATTTAAAATGTCTTCCTTATCTAATGAAACTTTTTTGACATCTCCGCCGTTTTTTCTAACAGCAACATTAACACTTAAACCTTCAAACATCTTTGCAATTTCATAAAGAGTTTGATTATCTACAGGAAAGACTCTGTAAGCCGGCGGTCTATCAACTGTTGAAATGTCAATTCTATCAGGATTAATCTTTTTCGCAGCTTCTATGATCTTTTGAATTGCTTGAGGCTTATCGTTTACATATTTAACAATCAAAACCTCTAAAACAAGCGTTCCGCTATATTCTTTTCTAAACGAAATCATACCATTTATTAAATCTTCAATCTCTATTCCTTCCAATGGTCTATCTACTTTTTCAAATGTTTCTTGGTCTGCTGCATCAAGAGATAATTTTACTATATCAAACTTTTTTAAAGCTTCTCTAACTGAAGCATCATTTATAGTGCTTCCATTGGATAAAATTAAAGTTTTAGATGAATTTTTTATCTTGTTTAACTGCTCGATCAGGTTATTTAAATCTTCATAAAGAGTTGGTTCTCCGTTGGCTGTAACTGTTATAACATCCGGATATTGATTTTTTGATAGATAATCTTTAACTTCGTTGGTTATATCTTCAACTTTCGGCGGATGTTTGATATAGTCTATCGGTTTTGCTTTTTCTAACTCGCAATATAAACAGTCAAAATTGCAGCTTTTTTCATCAGGCGATAAATCTATCCCAAGAGATAATCCAAACCTCCTGGATAAAACAGGTCCGAAAATATATTTATACATCCAAACTCCGTTAAGATATTTTTATACTATAACTTTAGAAGTCGGTAAATTCATTAAATATTATAAGTGTATTTTTTGATCTTTTAAAGTTCAGTATTTGCTTTTTACATATATAATTTTTACAATATACGCCGGGTGAGAAATTCAATAGGAGTATGAGATCCTTCACATGACTTCACAACGACAAACAAGATTAACCTTTACCTTATGCTTACTATTCAATCTTTGACTGTTATCGTCATTCTTTTTAAATTCCATAAAAAACGCTAACCCTTTACCTCCAAGGTATTAGATAATTTAAACAAAAAGTCATCTAAGATTTTACGACCTTATTTTTGAGTTAAAACTCAACGGGTTCATAGCTTACTTATAGGATATTGAAATAAGTGATGCCAATCGGAAACTTTTAAGGTTTACACGACATAACAGCCAAAGGTTGAATGATAAACTTAACTTTTCACTTCCTTGCCTAAAATCAAGCAGTATTTAAAACTGCTTTTTTAACTTTTAGAAATTCTTCTATCTTGTTTACCATGCTGTTTGCATCTAAGCCCAAGTCTCTTTCCAATAGCTCTACCTTTCCATGTTCAATAAATTTATCCGGAATGCCAAATCTTAAAACTTTGTTAGAATAACCATTGTCAATCACAAACTCAGCAACGGCTGAACCAAAGCCACCGTTTAACACTCCATCTTCAGCGGTTATCACAAATTCATGAGTTTTTAAAAGCTTATTTAATAAATTTTCATCCATTGGTTTAATGAACCTTGCGTTAACTACTGTTGGATTAAATCCTTTAAGTCTTAGCTGTTTTTTAGCTTCTAATGCTCTATAAACATACTTTCCAACTGCAAGAATTGCAATGTCTCTTCCTTCGTCTAAGATTTCCCAGCTTCCTATCTCAATTGTATTAAAACCTTCCATTTTTACACCGTATCCCGTACCTCTTGGGTATCTTAGAGCAAATGGTCTTTTGCTGTTTAATCCTGTATAAAGTAAATCTCTAAGTTCTTGTTCATCTTTTGGAGAAGCTATAATCATGTTTGGAATTGGTCTTAAAAAAGCAATATCAAAAACACCGTGATGGGTTGGACCGTCATCACCAACTAAACCGCCTCTGTCGATCGCAAAAAATACAGGTAGTTCTTGAAGTGCTATGTCGTGTATTACTTGGTCGTATGCCCTTTGTAAGAAGGTTGAGTAGTAAGCTGCAACAGGTTTAAAGCCTTCAAGTGCAAGTGCTCCTGCAAATGTTGCTGCATGTTGTTCTGCTATTCCTACGTCAAAAAATCTATCCGGAAACTTTTCTGCAAACTTTACAAGTCCAGAACCTTCCTTCATTGCCGGCGTAATGGCAACAATCTTATCGTCTTTTTCTGCAAGCTCTACTAACGCATCACCAAAAACCTTGCTGTAAGTTGGCAAGTTTGATGATTTATTAAACACGCCAGAGATTTTGTCAAAAGGAGATACTCCGTGGAATGTGGTTGGATTTTCTTCCGCATATTTATAACCTTTTCCTTTTTGAGTAATCACATGGAGCAAAATCGGACCCCTCATCTGTTTAATATTTTCCAAGGTTTGTTTCAAATCAAACAGACTGTGCCCATCTATTGGACCAACGTATGTAAACCCAAGCTCTTCAAATATAAGTCCAGGTGTAAAAAGTCCTTTTGTATACTCTTCTATCTTTCTAAATATTTTCACACCTTGCTCTCCAAAGATTTTATTGATAGCTTCTTTTAATTTTTGTCTTGGTTTTTGGAAAACTTGCTTTGTGATTATCTTATTGAAGTAAGTATATATAGCACCAACGTTCGGAGATATAGACATTTGATTATCGTTTAAAATTACGATAAACCTTGACGGGTCAAGCCAGCCGGCATTGTTTAATCCTTCAAAAGCTTGACCAGCAGTCATAGCCCCATCGCCAATAACAGCAATAGTATAAGCATCATCTTTTTTTAAATCTTTTCCAACTCTAAAACCAAGTGCAGCTGAAATAGATGTACTGCTATGTCCAGTTCCAAAATGGTCATACTTACTTTCTTTTATCTTAGAAAATCCAGAAATTCCTTTGTACTGTCTTAATGTTCTAAACTGTTCTTTTCTATCAGTAAGAATTTTATAAGCGTATGTTTGATGTCCTACATCCCATACAATTTTGTCTTTTTCAGGGTCAAAAGCCATAAGCAGAGCAACAGTCAATTCAACAGTTCCAAGGGATGGTCCAATATGCCCGCCGTTTAAAGATGTAACATCAATAATATAACTTCTAATATCCTCACAGAGTTTTTCTATCTCATCTTTATTTAAATTTTTCAAATCTTTATAGTTATTTATTTTTTCTAACATTGGATAATCTCTCATATCAATGCACCTCATATAGGTAGTGAAGTATATATTATACAAATTTATATAGTTTTCAAACATGCTTAATGTAATTTGCAATAAAGGATGTATGATTCGATTATTATCTTTTTAATTTGAATATAAGTTAAATGACGTTGATTTTTGTAAATAGTCTCAATTTTAATAAGGGTGTTCTAAAATTCTTGTAAGTTGACCTTTTCATACCATCCTGAAGACTTTGTTCCTCATGGGTAGAATACAAATGTTACTGTAAAATTCCTACGAGACTGTTCCAATAATCCACACTGTCATTCTGAGCGAAGCGAAGAATCTCTTCCTTTCTTTTCAAGTCAAAAAAGAGATCCTTCGGCCTTCGGCCTCAGGATGACAAGGATAAGGTAAATTTACAAAATTTTGGGACACCCTTAAAATTCCTACTGAGCATTGCAAAACGTTTATGTTAAAATTTATATATGTCGAAAAAATAAGAAAAAACACTAATAGGGCAGGTCATGATTATCAACAAAAATAAAAGATTGATAATAACTTCTATTACAGCTTTAAACTCTCTTACCGCCTTTGGACAAGAAGATATATCAACATTGTTATCTACATATTAAGAATCTATGGATTTAACCAATAAAACAAGGGTTGAAAGTCTTAGTCATTATATCCTTAGATGATTCCTCAATTTATTCCACCTAAACATTTATATAAACTATCGTCAATATTATCCCTAAGGTTATACCTAAATTCAAGCTCTTTTAGATAGTAAATAAAATTGTCCTTACTTACACCATGAAATTTTAGTAGCCTCTTTCAGCAGATACATCCTTTACTATCTCAACTTTGACCTTTCCATTTCTTTCAAGAATTCCAAACACAGAAATTTTATTCTTTGCTCCTCTTTCTCTACTGCCTTTTCTTTTTCCTCCAAAATAGCTTTCATCCATTTCTACTTCTCCTGATAAAAGCTGGTCATCTTTTGAGACAAATTTGTATATACACTGTCTAAGCTTTGTGTAGATTTTGTGTGTAGTATTGTAAGCTAAATCAAGCTCTTTATGTGCTTTATAAGCAGCAGCTTCAAGGATGAATAGTTTTACAAGTCAATATGAATTTAGAGAATGGAATTTTTAAATATTCAAGAATACTGTCTTTTCTAACACTTCATTCTCTTAAAAATTCCTCTGCTTTTTCTTCTGATGATGCTATCTGTAGTAATTCTACTAAATTCATGTTTTATCTTCTATGATAATTTTTTATTATAGCATAGGTGGATTATTTTGAGTAATTACCTTTGATTATAAAGGAGGCAGGGTTTTAACCTGCCTTGTTGATTTGAACGATTACTTACCAATTTTATCAAAGAATTTTGATCTTTTTAGTAAATACCAAGTTATTGTTCTAACAGGTATTCCTGTTGCACCTTTTGGATGATAATACCAACCACTTGTATGATGAGATGGTCCGGCAATATCTACATGAACCCATGGAATTTTTGGGTCAACGAATTTCTCTAAGAATAATCCGGCTGTGATAGCACCACCGTATCTTGTCGTTCCAACGTTATAGACATCAGCATGAGGAGCTTTTATCTGCTCTCTTAGTTTATCATTAAATGGAAGTTGCCACATCCATTCTCCTGTTTCTTCAGAAGTTTTTAATATCTCATTTATAAATTTTTGATTATTACCCATTACTCCGGCAGTAAACTCTCCAAGAGCAACAACGCAAGCACCGGTCAATGTTGCTATATCTATAATTGCATCCGGCTTTAACTCAGAAGCGTAGGATAAAGCATCGGCAAGGGTTAACCTTCCTTCTGCATCCGTGTTGCCAACTTCTATTGTTACACCATTTTTTGCTCTTAGTATATCGTCCGGTCTGTAAGCTTTTCCACTTGGCATATTTTCTGCCGCCGCCACAATTCCATGAACAGTAATATCAGGCTTTAATTCTCCAATTGCTTTAAAAATTCCAAGAACAGCACAAGCACCTGATTTATCTGACTTCATCCATCGCATAAAATCGCCAGTTTTTATATTTAAACCACCGCTATCAAACATTAATCCTTTTCCAACTATAGCAACTTCACCTTGTGAGTTTTTAGGTCTGTATGTTAAATGTATAAATCTTGGAGGATTATCACTGCCTTTTGCAACTGCTAAGTAAGCACCCATTCCCATTTTTTCAATCTCTTCTTCATCGTAGATTTTGATTTCAAAGCCATACTCTTTTGCAAGCTTTTCTGCAATTTCTGCAAATTGGATCGTATTGATTACGTTAGCCGGCTCATTTACAAGGTCTCTTGTAAAGTTTTGTGCTTCTGCAAGAATTTTTCCAATTCTAACAAATTCATTCAATCTGTCTTTATCTTGATTTTTTGGAATGTTTATCTGAACTTCTTTTACTTTATGCTCATCCTTTTTAGAGAAATATTTATCAAATGAGTAATCTCCAAGTATTAACCCTTCTGTGATGACTTGAACTACTTCATCATAATTTTCAAACTGTTGTAAATTTGTATCAATGATGATATCAGATAGCTTAAGCTCTTTTGCTTTTCTTATTATGTAGCTTGCAACTCTTCTTAGAATATCATTTTCAAATTTTTTCTCCTTTCCAAGCCCAACAATAGCCACATAATTAGCCTTAATCTTTCCGAGAGTTGGAACTATTAAAAACTTTCCTTCTTCAGCTTTGTATTTTTGTAATTTGATTAAATCAGAAACTCCACCATTTAAAGCTTTATCTATCTTTTCTAACTCTCCTTCAAGCTTTTTATTATCTTCAAACATTAAAAAGAATACTGCATCTGTCTTAACGTTATCCAACTTTTTTGTTGTTAAATTTATCTCCATCTATCTACTCCTTTTTTAGATTTCTTAGAATATAATTATAATACACCTTAGATGTTAATGAGAAAATTAATAAAGTAGAAGATTCTTCCAACGGCTAATTATAATACTTTACCTACAAATTCTTATCTTCATCCTGTAATGGCAATTCATGAATTGCCTCTAATTTCGTTTTCTTTACTATCCATCTGAAGACTTTATAGTCCGACGGATTTTCTATTTTAATTTTTTAACTTGAGTAGAAAACGGAGAATTTTTCACTGCCTAAAAAATATGAGAGTGTTCCAAAATTCCCTTAAGTTTTACCTTTCCTTGTCATCCCGAGGCCGTAAGGTCGAAGGATATCGTTTTTGATTTTTTGATTTGAAAAAAAATTATGAGATTCTTCGCTTTGCTCAGAATGACAATTTGAGTTTTTGGAACAGTCTCAAAGAATATTTGCAAATACTCTTTCTTTCCGATATTTGATGATTGTCAGTATTTTTAATTTTAATTATGATCCCTCGGCTTTTCAGCCTCGGGATGGGAATTATTAATTTCTTCCTATAACACCTTCCATTGGAGAAGATGCTGAAGCATACATTTTCTTTGGAATTCTTCCTGCCAAGTATGCAAGCCTTCCTGCTATTACTGCATGCTTCATTGCAACAGCCATTTTGATAGGGTCCTTAGCCTGAGCAATTGCTGTATTCATTAAAACTCCATCAACTCCAAGCTCCATAACTATCGCAGCATCTGATGCGGTTCCAATTCCAGCATCAACGATTACAGGTATTTTAACCGCTTCTTTGATAAAGAGAATATTATAAGGATTTTGTAGTCCAAGTCCTGAGCCTATTGGAGCTGCCAAGGGCATAACCGCTGCACATCCTATATCTTCAAATCTTTTAGCCATTACAGGGTCATCTGTTATGTATGGTAAAACTGTAAAACCTTCTTTAACAAGGATTTCTGCCGCTTTAAGTGTTTCTATCATGTTAGGATATAAAGTTTTTTGGTCTCCGATAACCTCAAGCTTTACAAATCCATGTCCAAGAGCTTCTCTTGCAAGCTTAGCTGTTAAAACAGCTTCTTCTGCTGTATAACATCCGGCAGTGTTTGGAAGAATCATTATTTTTGATGTATCTATGTAGTTTAAAAGGTTGTCTTGGTTTGGGTCTGTAATGTTGACCCTTCTAACAGCTACTGTTATCATTTCTGCACCGGATGCTTCCGTTGCCTCTTTTGTCTGCTGAAAATCTTTGTACTTTCCAGAGCCTACTATAAGCCTTGATTTAAACTCTTTTCCCCCAATTACAAGCTTGTCATTTTCTAAAAACTTTTCTAAATCAAACATACCTTACCTCCGAAAATTTTGTTTAAACAATATAAACATTTTCATATCTTTTTACAATATGGGTTGGCAGGTTTAACGTTTCTTTTATCTTTTCTTTGAAAATTTCTTGAATTTTTGGCTCACCGTGAATAAGATAGACGGTCTCGACACCTTTTGTTTGCTTGATAAAATCTAATAAATTTTCTTGGTCAGCATGGGCAGAAAATCCATTTATAGTATAAATTTTAGCTTTAACTGCTATCTCTTCACCATAAATCTTAACATATTTAGCTCCATCTACTATCTGTCTTCCAAGAGTTCCTTCTGCTTGGTAGCCTACAAAAATCACCGAAGAGTTTTCTCTCCATAGATTGTGTTTTAGATGATGTTTAATCCTTCCGCCGGTAAACATTCCACTTCCAGCCAATATGATTGCACCAGATTCTATCTCATTTATCTTTCTTGATTCCTCAACAGATTCTGTAAAATAAACCCATGGAAAAACAAAAGGATTTTTATTTTGTTTTAAAAGTTTTAAGACCTCATCATTTAACTGGTTTGGAAATTGTAAAAATAGCTTTGTTGCAGCTATTGCAAGTGGACTATCTAAAAAGATTTTACAAGGTGGAAGTTCACCGTTGTCATACATCGTTCGTAAGATAAACAAAATCTCTTGGGCTCTTTCTAATGCAAAGGTTGGAATTACTACATTCCCACCATCTTTAAAGCTTTCTATAATAGCTGTTTTAAACTCGTTTATAGTCTCAGGAAGTGGTTTGTGCTTTCTATCTCCATAGGTTGATTCAATAAAGATAAAATCTGCATTTTCGGGATACTCTATCTCTCTTATAACTAATTTATTATTTGTTCCTAAGTCTCCAGAAAAGATTACTTTTTTACTTCTTCCTTCATCATTAACCAAAAGCTCTACGTAAGCAGAGCCGAGAATATGTCCAGCGTTTCTAAATGCGATAGTCACATCCTTAGACAGTTTGTATGCCTCATCATAATCTAAGAATATTTTAAAATGTTCCATTGCTTGGAATACATCATCTTCATCATATAAAACCGGCTTTACTTCTTCAGGCTTTCCTCTTCTTAGAGCTTTTTTATAGTTAACTTTATACTCTTCAGACATTACTTTAACAGCATCAAGAAGCATAATTCTTGCTAAAGCATAAGTTGCCCGGGTTGAGATAATCTTACCTTTAAATCCTTGTTTTACTAATAAAGGCACTCTTCCTATATGGTCAAGATGTGCATGGGTTAAGATTAGATAATCAATCTTTGCAGGATTAAAACCAAAGGGTTCATAATTTTTATCCTCATCTACACCTTGAAACATTCCACAATCTATTAAAAAATTTAGATGTCCAACATTAACAAGATGACAAGAGCCAGTAACACCTTCTACACCGCCAAAAGATTTTACTATCATTTATTCCTCCTTAATGATGATGACCTATTCCAAAACCTCTTAAAATTGTAAGCATGCCAAAAATAATAACAATAATTCCGGCAATTTTAACTAAACTTTTTCTTGAAGTTGGAGAAATCATATTTATGATTTTTGATGAAAAAAGCATAGCCGGAACTGTTCCAATTCCAAAAAACAACATCGTCAGCATTCCATCCAACGGATTTTTATCTAAAACAGCCTTCATTAAAAATGCATACACTAATGGGCATGGCAAAAAACCGTTAAACATTCCAAGAATAAACGGAGATTGTCTAAAATTTGATAATAAATCAGAGATAGCTTCAAATACAACATCTAAAAACGGTACGCCTTTTTCTTTAACATTACCTGTAATTTGAAGACCAAAAAGAATCATCATAACTCCAACAAAGATAGAAAGACCTTTTTGAATAAGCTGAAACTCAAATTTATGAAAATACATGCCAAGCATTCCTGCCAAAAAGCCAAGAAAGGAGTAAGTAAAAATTCTACCCATATTGTAAAGAATGTTTCCAATCCAGAAGTTTTTATATGAGATGATAGAAGGAATAGCACCGCACATTCCGATACAGTGATAGGAACCTAAAAAACCTGCTAAGGTTATCATTAAATACTCTAAAATCATTAAAAAACCTGTTTTTAAGATATGCTAAAATTAGTTTAACACAAAGGTGCTAATAATGGATACCAATCATGAACAACTTGGAGCATTTGGGTCTGTTGCAAGAAGTGAATGTAGCAAGATAAATAAAATGGGAAATCTATATGCAAGAAAGATACTATACATGGCACAATTATCAGCAATATGGTTTAACAAATATTGTATACGATTTTTACACTTGACATTTAACATGAAACATCTACGAAGAATCTCTTACTTTTGCTGAATTCCTTGCCTGATGTTGTATTATTTTGTTAATAATAAACCCGTAAAGGTTTGAGATGTTTAAGCTGATTTACAACCTTGTATACGCATTAGCTTTAATAATTGTCTTGCCTGTTTTGTACTTATACTACAAAAAGAAAGGATACGATTTTCATCTTAAAGAGAGATTTTTACTAAAAAAACTAAATACACAAAAGCCTACAATTTGGATACACTGTGCAAGCGTTGGAGAGATAAAAACAGCACTACCAATAATAAACTATCTAAAATCTTGCCAGGACTATGAAATACTACTTACAATCTTTTCAGTCAGAACTTACGATTTTGCAGTCAAAAATCTAAACGGTATAAAAATTACATACCTTCCATTTGATTTATCATTTTTAATAAAAAAATTTATAAAAAACTACAAGCCAAAGATCTTAATCATCCAAGAGGCTGAATTTTGGTTCAATTTAATTACAACTTCTTGTAAATACATTCCAGTAGTTTCAATAAACACAAGCATTTCAGAAAAATCAAAGAGAAATATTACAAGATTTAGATTTTACTTTAAGCCCATTTTAAACAGCTTCTCAAAAATTATTGTTAGAACAAAAGAAGATAAAGAATTTTTATCCCAGTTTGTAAATCCTTCTAAAATAAATGTCTGCGGAAATCTAAAATTATTGTCAGAAGTAAAGCATAAAGAAGTAAACTTAGAAAAAGCTAAAAAAATCATTCTTGGAGCAAGTACTCATAGTCCAGAAGAAGAGATATTGATCAAAGTTTACAAAGAGATAAAAGATGACCAAACAATGCTTATTCTTGCACCAAGACATTTAGAAAGAATCAATGAGATTATTAATCTTATTGAAAATCATGGTTTAAGCTATGGTTTAAGAAGTAAAAATAGTAGCTTGGATGCCCAAGTTTATATAATTGATACAATGGGAGAGCTTACATCGTTTTTTAAATATGCCGATGCTGTATTTGTAGGCGGAACGATTGCAAACATCGGCGGACATAACATTTTAGAGCCAATTCTAAGCGGAAAAAAGGTTATAATAGGTAAAAACTACTTTAAAATCAAAGACTTAGTAGAACTTGCCAAAAGCATTGATGTAGTTGATATCATAGAAAATGAAATAGAGCTTAAAAATACAATTTTAAAACATTTAAAAAACAATAACATTGACATTGACTTAGAGGCTTTAAGAAAAAATATTTATAACTGTTATATCAAATCAATAAAAGAGGTTTTAAATGGATAGTTTAATCAAAATAGCACAAGAGTTTTATATCGGTGAGATAAACGATAAAGTTTTATACACAGAACTTGCAAATCTAATTTCTGATAAAGAATTAAAAGAAAACATATTAAAAATAGCAAAAACTGAAGAAAAGCACGCAAATTTTTGGCAAAAGTTTATTATTTCAAGAGGTGGACATCTGCCAAAAGAAAAGATAGATAGAAAAAAGTTATTTCTTTTAAAGTTTTTATCAAAGTTTTTAAACCCGATTATTTTTATATACTTAGCAGAGCTTGGAGAAGATAGTGCAGTTAAAAAATACTATGACTTTTACAAAAATGCAGGTTTGACAGAGTATGAAAGAAGCTCTCTTAAAAATATCATCACAGATGAGATAGAACATGAAACATATTTTTTAAACCAAGCTGAAAATCTCGGGCTTAGTAATGTCAGAGACTTGATCCTTGGAATGAATGACGGGTTGGTAGAAATCTTGGGAGCAGTTGCAGGTTTGACAGCAGTATACACAACAAATCCACAGATAATTGGAATAAGTGGTATAGTTGTTGGTCTTGCCGGAGCTTTGTCTATGGGTATTGGTGCTTATCTTTCTGTTAAATCTCAAAAACAAATCAATACGCATATTAACGAAAGAAATGAAATCCTTTTAAACACAAACATAGAAAAAAGCTATGAACTTTTTGAAGAAAAATTAAAAGAAGACAATATACCACAAGAAGCAATAAAGGAAATTATAAATGTTTTAAGAGAAAAGAAAGCAAATTTATCAAGTATTTTTATAAAAGAAATTGAAGAAAACGAAATAAAGTCAGGCTTGCTTACAGGTTTTTCATACCTGCTTGGAACAGTTTTTCCAATAACTCCATTTTTTATATTTTCAAATTCTTATTATGCTTTAACAGCATCATTCTTTTTAGCTTTATTGGTTTTATCTATTGTTGGAGTTTTTGTTGCATTATTCTCGGGAATTTCTATAAAGAGAAAAGTTTTAGAAATGATAATAGCAAGTTTATCAGCAGCCGCTATTTCTTTTTCCTTTGGTAAAATATTACAGCATTTTTTTAATGTTGAAATATAAAGGAGAATTTTTATGCCATATAGTATGACAGGTTTTGCATTTGTAAAAAAAGCGTTTGATGATTATGAAATAAACATAAAAGTAAAAAGTCTAAACAATAAATCAATCGATATCTCTATCAAAGGTGATAAAAACGTTTTGATGTATTTAGACCTTGAGATAAGAAAGTTAGTTCAACAGTATTTTGAAAGGGGAAGCTTTCAGCTTTACATAAATATAAATTCTCTAACACCAAAATTTATCGTAGAGCCTGAAAAACTTACTCAGTATGTTAACGTAGTCAGAGAGATAACTAAACAAGCAAACATCAACCTTTCAGACGATAAACTTTACGAAGTTACAATCGGAATGATAATGAATAATAATAACGTAGAGGAAGAGCTTGATGATACACTTAAAGAAAACATTCTAAATGCTGTAAAAGAAGCTTTAAACACTTTGAAAGAAGAAAGAAAAAGAGAAGGAAAATCTTTAATATTAGATATAGAATGTAGATTAAATAAGATTGAAGAGATGTTGAAAGAAATTGAAGAGAAAAAAGAGAAAGTTTTAGAAAGTGTAAAAGAAAAAGTTTATCAAAAAGTTAAACAACTTCTTGGAGAAAACTATTCTGAAAGAGCATTTATTGAAGCTACTTTATTAGCTGATAAGCTTGATATAACAGAAGAGGTTGTAAGACTAAAAACTCATATCCAAAGATTTAGAGAGCTACTGAATCTAAACGAGCCAATAGGTAGGAAGCTTGATTTTATGTGTCAAGAGATGCTTAGGGAAATAAACACGCTTGGAAACAAAATGCCTGATTTTAGCAAATTTACCGTAGAAATGAAAACAGAACTTGAAAAAATAAGACAGCAAGTTCAAAACATTGAGTAAGTAATTATGCCTTGGGGGGATGAGAAATCGGCGGTTTTTATAGAATTTAAAAGGATATCCTTCGGCCTTATGACCTCAAGATGACGAAGAAAACTTGATAATTATATACTTGACCAGTGCAACCCTATTTGTCATTCTACGGCCGGCGAAGAATCCTATGCTTTTAACGAATTTCTCACCCGACTTAATTTAAGCTATTTATTTCTTTTTCGCCGTTTCTTGGGCAAACTTTACGATTTCTTCCTCCGGAATGTCTAATCCATGCTCTTTAACAAATTCTTTTAGGTTTTCAATAATATTCTCTACCTTAGATAAAGCTCTTCCTTTATCTGGAGTTGGGTCTTTTACAAGACCGTAAATCTGTCTGCCTTCATGCCATTCTGGCAAGTATTCTGTTATTGGCAGTCCTTCTGGAGTTGTAAATAAAAGACAATGACAGTATTTAAATATTTGCATCTCATCACAAGCACAAATCCATCTTCTTTTTTTAACTTCCTCTTCTTTATTTGGATAAAAATTACAAGGGCAAAGTGGTTTTCCAAGCTCCTGGACATGAGCTGCCAATCCTTGAATTACAGCCATTCTTACTTCTTCATTAGGATTTGGCACAGTTCCGGATTTTTCAGCAAAGTTTTTTGCAAAATTTATCATTTTTTCTAAAATTTCCGGCTTTATTTCTGACATGATGTCCTCCTGATTGTTTAAAAAACAATATAATTATCTTATTCTATCAATTTCTAAAATATGAATTTCATCATTTAATTGAAATTTTTACTAATTACAATTATCATTATATCATAAGGCTATAAAAACTTTTAAAAGGGGGCTTGCTATGAAAAAGGTAATCATTTCAACCTTAGTTTTAGCATCAATGACTTTTGCTCAAGAAATAAAGTTAGAAAAACCACCTCAAACACTAAGTAAATACTATCCACCTAATTCTAACAAGTTTGAATTTTTAAACTCTATGTATGCAATGTCTACAGCTTTTACAGGCATGTTTGTAAACATTCAAGAAAACGATTGGAATAAAGCTTTGAAATGGGCAAATATTTTGAGAGAAAACTATCTTAACATCGGAAAGCTTGTTCCAGAGTATGATAAAGCCTTGAAAAAATCTGAGATAGACCAGCTTGTAAATGCTGTTAAAGAGAAAAATTTTGATAAGGTAAAACTAAATGCTGATATTGTCGGAAAATCTTGTGCTCAATGTCATCAAAAGCAACAGATTACAACCAAAATTATGTATCATTATCCATCTTTCAGTTTAGTAAATTTAGAAGACCCTGTTAGCAGAAGTAATTTAGAGTTTGAAGATTACATGAAAAAAATGACAGATTCTATGAAAAAGATAAGAATTTATTTAGAAGATAACAAACCGGAAAAAGCTATAGCAGAAGGAAATAATTTTGTTAAAAGATTGAAATCTTTATCTCAAAGCTGTAATGACTGTCATACTAACAAAATGTCTGTAGAAATTTATCAAGGCAAGGAACTTGATGAAAAGTTAGACCTTTTATCAAAAGCACTCCAAAGTAAAAATAAGCAGGAAGTTTATAAAAACCTAAGCTGGATATCAATAAATAACTGTTCTAAGTGTCATAATACACACCAAACAACAGCTCATTTAAAAGAGATGCTAAAATAGCTAATTAAAAAGGAGTGAAAGATGAAAAACGCAGTTATACTATACGCACATCCAAATCCAAAAAGCTTTTCAAATGCTATAAAAGAAAAAGCTTATGATTTTCTATCAAAAAATGGTTTTAACGTGGAAGTGATAGACCTTTACAGCATAAACTTTAATCCCGTTCTATCTGCAAAAGATTTTGAAAACATTCAGCAAGGGACAGCTTCAGAAGATGTTAAAAAGCAACAAGAAATTATAAATAAATCGGATTTGATTGTTTTGGTTTTTCCTGTATGGTGGTATAACATGCCTGCAATCTTAAAAGGATACATAGACAGGGTTTTCTCTTACGGTTTTGCTTACGTTGAAGAAGGTGATGAGATAAAAGGTCTTTTGAAAGGTAAAAAAGTTGTTATTTTTGCAAACTTTGGTGGTAGTGAAGAAGAATATAAAAGAGATAATTTTGATAAATGTCTAAGCAAAACTTTTGAGGAGATTTTTAGATTTTGCGGGATTGATTTCGTAAAAACAAAATTTTTCTACAGCGTTCCATATGTAGATGATAGCACAAGAAAAGGTTATTTAGCTGAAGTAGAAATTACGTTAAAAGAAATGATAGGTTAGTGAAAAGTTTAAAATATATATGTAGGGGTGATAAATTCAATATAAGCAGGAGGGACTTTTCACACAGCTTCATAATGACGTTAATTTTTCCTCTGTCATTCAGCAACGAAGTGAAGTATTTTCTGTTTAAAAAAGTGAGGAAATGAGATTCTACGCTGACTCTCAGAATGACGAAATTAGATTGTTCCCTGTCATCCTGGGGGCTTTAGTCCTAAGGATCTTATCTTTTGATTTTTTCAATTTGAAAAGAAAAAATGAGATTCTTCGCGCGGCTTCAGAATGAGCAAAATGTCAACCTTTCCCTGATGCTTGATAATCAAAAAACCTAAGACTAAATGGTCTTGATTAATTACCCTTAAAAAGTAAAATCTATCTAATTTTTGTTATGTGTATTCAAATTACCTATTCCAACCATGTGTGGATACTGAGCAAGAATGCTGCAAATTTTTTCCTGAAGTTTATTAGCTATCTCTGTGGTTTTTAAATCGTTAACCAAGATAGAGAAAACAAATACTTCGCCGTTGGATGCCTTTACATAACCGGATAGGTTCTTAACTTTTTTAATATAACCTGTTTTGGCTATAATTCTTCCTTTTAAAAATTGGTCATTTAATCTGTGTTTTAAAGTTCCATCTACTCCAGAGATTGCCAAAGATTCAAAAAAATCATGGAAATAAGGAGTTTTGTATATATATTCCAAAACTTTAACTAAAGCTTCCGGAGTAGTGGCATTATATCTTGATAGCCCACTTCCATCATAAATTCGTATATTTTCGGTTGCTATATCCATTTTTCTTAGTGTATCTATAATTGCTCTCGCTGATGCATTTGCACTTCCTTCTCCATAAACTTCCTTCCCTATCGTTCTAAAAATCTGTTCTGCATAAAAATTATTACTGTCCTTGTTTGCTTTTTTGATTAATTCTCTTAATGGTTTTGACTGGTGAATAACTAAGTATTTGTTTGATGTAGCCTTTCTTAAATACGTTTTTCCTGAAACTTTAATTCCATTTTCATCTAAAATTTTTGATAAAACTGATAGAGTAAACATGGATGGATGATTAACCGGAATAGAAAACTCTAAGCTTAAATTCCTTTTTGAAGAAACTTTACCTTCTAGAATTAGTTTATTACCTTCAACTTTTAAACTTACATTTCTGGATTTTTTCGAAAACTTTATGTTATTTACGATTTGATAATAGTTATTTAAAGGGTCCATAGAAGCATAAACTTTACCGTTTTTTATATTAACCGTAACTTTCAAACAGTTTTCATTTACTGAAAGCCCACTAAATCTTGCTGTAAAACAGTAGTTTAAATCATCTTCCGGCCATCCTTGACCTATACCTTCTTCTGAAAAATATGAATTATCTCCTATAAGGTTTCCCTCAACTCTATTTATTCCATATTCTTTAAGCTTTTTAACCATATCTTCTAAGTCCTGGACTGTAAGCGATGGGTCTCCACCACCGATTAGATATAAATTTCCATATAATGCTCCATTTTTAACAATGCCATCTGTAGCAAGGGTTGTTTTGTACTTAAAATCCGGGGATAAATTTGCTATCGCAGATACAGTAGTTATAAGTTTTTGATTAGAAGCAGGAATAAATGGATCTCTGTGATTGTGCATAAATGCAAGACCTTCCTCAGAAAGAGATTTTATAAATATTCCAACTTTTGCATCATTTTCATTATTTATTTCTCTAATTGTAGACTCAAGCTCATACTTTAAAATCTCTGAAGAATATGCAGAAAAACTAAAAATCAAAACAAGAAGAAAGATTATATATCTCAAGCTTTCTAACTCCCTAATAAGTTTTTACCTACAAATAATTCGGCTCATATATTAATCTCTTTAACACTTCGGTAAGAAATTTAATAAAAGTACGAGATTCTTTGCTACGATAAGAATGACAGTATTAACAGGGTTTCTGTCATCTCTGAGAACGTAAACCAGAAGAATCTTCTTTTTTAATTCTATAAAAACCATTAATTTCTTGCCTAAGTTATTACTTTCAATCTTATATATTAATTTCTTTAACTTTCATCAAACCATGTAAAGCATTGCTAATGAATATGAAGTCTGCTTCTTTAATGTCTTTTAATGTGAATCTTCCTTCTACAACTATAAAACCCTGTGTTTTTGCTTCTTGCAGAACGACTTTTCTGGAGACACCATCTAAAACACCATTATCAAGGGATGGAGTGTATAAATACCTTCCTTTTATCCAATAAATAGTCGCCGAAGATGTTTCTGTGATAAAGTTATTTTCATTTAAAACGATGCAATCAAAAAATCCGTTTTCTTTTGCATATCTTTTTATCAAGATATTTCTTAGATAATTATTAGATTTAATTTTTAAAAGTGGGTCTGAAGAATGAACTTTGTAAGGTGAAACTGTAAGCTTTATCTCCTCTTTTATTGGTTCATATGGCTTAGTAATGACCATAACATTTTTTCCGTAAGGCTTTAATGGAAAATAAGAATTCCCTTCTGATAAAATAATTATTTTTACGTATAAATCTTTAACTTCTGATTTGTTTACTGCATCTTCTATATAAAAAAGAAAATCTTCCTTTGTTATTTTAGGAATGTTTAAAATTTCACAACCTTTATTTAATCTTTCGAAGTGGTAGTCTATGTATTTTGGCAATTTTCCTTTATATCTAAAGGTTTCAAAAACTCCTTCTCCATACATAAGAGGTCTAATCAAATTTTTTTGCTCAAACTCTTTTCCGTTTATAAAGACTTTTTCCGCCATGTTGACACCTCAGAAAATTTGAAATTTACAAGTTGAGATATATTATATCAGAGGGCAATGGAAATGAGAAAAAGTGAAAAAATTATAATCTTAGTAATCGTTTTAGCTATAATTTTTTCTGTTGGAACTGCAATCGTTATTAGAACTGTTCAAGAATTTACTGAAGGCTCAGATTTGGGACCTTTTGTTGTGGTAGTTTTTGCAAGATTGGCAACGTTATTAGGTTTTCTTGCAATCATTGTTGCTTTATTCTTAAGAGGAAGTTTTAAAGATGTTGAAAAACCTAAAACAGATTTACTTGAATTAGAAGAAAAAAATTCAAAGGATTGAAAAAGAAAAAAAGGGGGCAGTAACCCCCTTCTTCGATTATTGGCTTTCTTTATTGTCTTCAGGATTTGCGAAAAGTGCTTCGTAATCTATTCCTTCTTTTTCAGCAAGTGCTTTAGACATTTCCTCTAAAGCTAAGAGATGGTTCCATTTGTCATCTACTTCTTTTTGAATTCTTTCAACGATTTCTGGATATTTTAATACGTGTTTCCATCTTGGCTGAGCTGCAATATACTCTTCAATTGGTTTTGGTCTTTTTGGTTTAATGTTGACTTTCCAGTATTTACCATGGATTACTTCATACACCGGCCAATATCTTGTTTCAACGGCAAGCTTTGCAAGCCTCATTGTATCTTCTGGAGCAAATCTCCAAGAAAGAGTGCAAGGTTGAAGCACGTTAATAAATTTTGGACCTTTAAAAGTTAAAGCTTTCTTAACTTTTCTTGTTAAATCTCTATAGATATGAGGAGATGCTTGAGCTACATAAGGTATACCATGTGCAGCCATAATCATAGTCAAGTCTTTTCTTGGCTCTTGTTTTCCTACTTTGGCAGAACCAACCGGAGTTGTCTTAGTGTATGCACCAATAGGTGTTGCAGAAGATTTTTGATATCCTGTGTTTTGATATCCTTCGTTGTTGTAGCAAACATAAAGGAAGTTATGACCTCTTTCTACTGCTGCAGATAATGCTTGGAATCCAATATCGTAAGTTCCACCATCGCCACCGAATGCAACAAACTCTATATCTTCACCAATCAAACCTTTCTTTTTAAGAACATTATAAGCAGCTTCCACACCGCCAATTACAGCCGCCGCAGACTGAAAGTTAACGTGAATCCATGGCGTATTCCATGCTGTATATGGATACACTCCTGTTGTAACTTCAAGACAACCTGTTGCAGTTGATACTACTACCGGCTTATCGATAGCTAATAACACTTCGTTAACGATTGGTGGAATACCACAACCGATACACATTCTATGACCAGGAGCTAATGGATTATGAGAGTGGTATCTTTCCTCTCTTTCTTGAGCTAAATCTGCTAATATTTGAATAGTTACTTTTTTTGCCATGATTACGCCCTCACTTGTAAGTATTCTACTAAATAATCTCTTGATTCAACGCCTTTTTCAAGTCTTTCAACTCTATCAAAGGCCCTCATAAATTCTTCTTCATGAATTTCTCTACCACCTAAACCATAGATAAAGTTGTGGATTAATGGTCTATTTTGGTTATGGAATACTGCAGATGCAACATCTTTAAACAATGGACCGCCAATTCCATCAAAAGAGTCTGCTCTATCAAATACAGCAACACCCTTAGCATTAGATAAAGCCCTTGCCACCTCTTTTACAGGGAATGGTCTGTATAATCTAATTTTAATAGCTCCAACTTTTCTGCCCTGTGCTCTAAGTGCATTAACTGCATCTTTTAATGTACCAAAAGAAGAACCCATGGAAATTCCAATGTATTCTGCATCATCTGTCATGTACTCTTCTATGAAGTCATAATATTTTCCGCTGATAGATTCAAACTCCTGTGCAACTTCTCTGAAGATATCGTATACTTTTAAGAAATCTACGTGTTGTTGATATTTACATTCTGTGTAATAGTCTGGCTGTGCAGTTGCTCCATAAGTTACAGGTTTAGATACGTCTAGCAATGGATAAGGGATTCTGTGGATGCCAGATGGTCCTACAAAATTTCTTACTGTTTCGTCATCAAGAACTTCCACGTTCTCGATAGAGTGAGAAACTATATATCCATCGTAGTTTACAATTACTGGGAACATTGCTTTTTCTGCAATTTTTACAGACATAATAAGATTATGATATGCCTCTTGAGCATTTTCTGAGAAAATAGAAATCCAGCTTGAATCTCTTGTTAGCATTGAATCTGCATGGTCGCAGTGGATAGATAAAGGAGCAGATAATGCTCTGTTAACATCAATTAAAACTATTGGCAATCTCATGCCAGAAGCTATGTATAAGTTTTCAACCATATACGCAATACCCGGACCTGCCGAAGCTGTTATTACTCTTGCTCCGGCTGCTGCAGCACCGATACATGCAGCCATTGCTGAATGTTCACCTTCTACAGCAACCATATCTGTGTCTACTTCACCATTTGCAACATATTCTGCAAAGAATCCCATTAATTCTGTTTGTGGAGATATTGGATAAACTGCAGCTACATCAAAGTTAATTTGCCTCATTGCTTCAGCTGCAGCCTGATTACCTGTTAATGCTATTACTTTTGTTGGCATGTTTATATCCTCCTATGATTACTCAAGCTCTTTTAACTTAATTTCCATTTCTGGAACCATTTCTAACGCATCGTAAGGACATTCAACAGCACAAATTCCGCATCCTTTGCAATATGTAAAATCTGTTTCAAATCTTTGTTCTCTATTTACGGGAATACTATCGTCTGGACAGAAAATCCAGCAGATTAAACAGTTTGTGCATTTTTCTGTATTTAATACAGGTCTAAGCATTCTCCAAGAACCAGTATTATTAATCATGCTTGACCCGGCTTCTGGAACTATTGAACCTATAGGTATTTCATACCATTTTTTTAATTCATACATAACAATTAACCTCCTAAAATTAATTAAGCTTTATAAACTTCCTCATATCCTCTTCTTAGTGCTTTAAGGTTTTGTTCAAGAACGTTTCTTAGTTTAGAACTTGCACCAAATGCTTCAGTAATCTCTTGCTCTAAAGCTTCTAAGTCTACCAAGCCTGTAGCTTTTGCTACAGCTCCTAAAACTGCGGTATTTGGAATGTTTCTTCCAAACTCTTCCATCGCAATTTTTGAAGCATCAACAATCCAAAGCTCGTTATTTGGTATGCCAAGTATTTGTCTAACCTTTTCTGATGGGAAGCTTGTATTGATTATAAAAATTGTATTCTCGTCTGTACCACTTACTATGACATTTCTTATAGTAAACATTAATGATGGGTCCGTTATAATTACTATTTCTGGATGATCAACAGGCGCTCTGGTATTTATAGGATTATCTGATATTCTTGTTGAGACTTTAACTGGCGTTCCAGACCTTTCAAGACCAAACTCTGGCATTGCTTGACCATATTTACCTCTTATGATAGCAGCTGAAGCTAACATTTTTGCAGCGGTAACGGTACCTTGACCACCTCTTCCATGCCATCTAATTTCCTTTAAAGCCTTATCTATTGCGGTTGTCATAAGAATTGACCTCCTAAAAATTTAAAATTTATTAAAACAATGTTATACTAATTTAACATTAAAAGCCAAAAAAATCAAGTTATTTCTAAGATTTAACGAAAATTGAATATATTAAAAAAGCGATTAGGTGGGTATGAGATTTCACATATAAATTTATAAGTTCTAAATGGTCAGCTAAAAATCTAAGCTTTTTTATTCAATTAACGTATGAGTAAAAAACAACATCGTCATTCTAAAGCTGTCCAAAAATCATAATTTATTTTATTCATTACTTATCTGCTTTAGGGACGATTCATGAATTGCCATACTTTCTTAATTTTTTTAAGAGGTGAAGATTCTTGGGACTTTCGTTTTTAGGATGGAAGAAACGATCCAATGGTCATTCTGCAGCCGGCGAAGAATCTCTTTTTTCTTTTTAAATTAAAAAATCAAAAGATGAGATCCTTCGGACTTACGTCCTCAGGATGACACGGAAAGGTAAACTTACGGGAATTTTAGAACACTCTTTCCGAAGTGTTGTTTATATTATAACAATAAATGTAGATATTGTCCAAAAACTTTTACAATTTAATTGTAATATCATATAAAATTATACCTAAAAACTTAAAAATTGGTGAGGTTTTTATGAAAAGAGACTGGAAAGAATATAATAAACAACTTGTAAAGCG